>DASUGE010000453.1:0-9683 GCA_036274215.1 Polyangiaceae bacterium
CATCTTCTGACCCCACTGCTCGCAGGAGCACCAGCTCGACGTCATGCCGGCAGGGACCGCGCCCGGGCACGCCGTCGTCACGTTCGTCGTGTCGATCGTGCCGCCACCGCCCGCCGCGCCAGCAGCACTGCCTGCCGTTCCACCCGCGCCTGATGCGCCACCGCGCCCGCCGCTCGAGCCGCCTGCGTCGCCGCCGGCACCGGATGCTCCGCCACTGCCGCCTGGTGCTCCGCCGCTCGCCGCCGCGGCACCTGCATTCGCGGCGTCGCCTTGACCGCTCGAGCCGCCTCGCCCGCCCGACGAGGACGTCGTGCCGGCGCCGCCCACCGTCGACCCGCCGTTCTGCGAGCTCCCCGCATTCGACGTGGTCCCACCGCTCCCTGCACTGCCGCCGACTGCGCTCCCCGCCGACGATCCGCCGCGTCCCGAGCCAGCGCCAGCTCCGGCGCTGCCGCCCGAAGCCATAGCCCCGGCGATCGCCGCGGTTCCCTCGCCGCTCGTGCCGCCGTCTTGGGTCCCCGGCGTTGCCGGCGTGCCGCCCGTGTCGCTGCAACCGAGCGCAAGGCCGACGCAAAGAAGACGCATCGCTCTCATTGAGCGGCCTCCAATTCGAAGGAAGCAACCTTGACGGAGCCGCCGAGAGACTGCGTCGCGTAGTTGAAGATCCCGAAGCGGTAGCCCATGAAAAATTCCCAGCCGTTTTTCATCGTGAAGCCGCTACCGAGCTCCGTGAAGGTCGTGCCGTCGGCGCTGTAGTAGAAGCGGCCCTTGCTGTTCGCCCCAGGGCGAATGTCTGCGGTGATGCGCAGCCAGAGCATAGCACCGCTCGCGTCGGCGCTCGCGACCTCGGTCCCCTTGCCCGTCGTGTTCCAGCTCCCGTCCATGGTGAGCCCGTTGACCATCGCTATTTTGGAGCTGCCGGCGGCACGCTTCACCCCAATCCACGCGGACGAATCACGGAGCAGCGCCAGGCCGGCGACGTCGCCGTCTTTCATTGCGCTCGTATCGAGCTTTATCGTGGCGGTCGAGGTAGGCCCGAGGATCCGGTGCGTCAGCGTGTTGCGCGCTGTGTAGAGATCGTCGGTGACGGTCGCCGTCCCGAGCGTCAGCCCGTCCCCCGACGACCACTTGGTGTTGTCCGGATTGTGGTTCCATTCCCACTCCGGCCCGAGCGCCGCCGTCGAGAAGGTGTCCGTCCCCGTGAGCGGCTTCACGCGTCCGGCCCCGCAGGGCAGGTTCGGGAACGGGTAGGTGGCTCCCCAGCCGCCGTTGCTCAGCGTCAGCACGGGCCAACCATCCTTCCACGTGACGGGCGCGAGCGAGGGAATACGCCCGCCCGGATAGGCGTCGAGGAACGACCCATAATACCAGTCGCCGTTCTGCGTCTGGATGAGGCCGCCTTGATGCGGGTAGCCGGCGCCGGACAGGGGCGTTTTGACCTTCGCCGCGAACGGCTGGAGCGTGTAAGGGCCGAAAGGGCCGCTCGTCGAGCGCAGCACGTACTCCCCGTTCGCGTACTGCGTCGTCAGGATATAGTAATTTCCGTCAACCTTGTAGAAGCGCGAGCCCTCGAGCGGGCCCAGGTCGGACGGCGACGTGAACACCTGCTGATTCTTCACCTGACTGAAGCCGTCGGCGCTGAGCTGTGCGACGCTGATCGTCGTGTTGCCGTACGCCACGTACATCGTGTCGTCCTCGTCGATCAGCAGGCCCATGTCGTAGTAGCAGCCGCTCGACTTGTGCTTCGTCCAAGGACCTTCCGGCGCCGTCGCGGTGTAGACGTAGCCGCCGCCGACGTTGTGCATGCAGCCCATCCAGTAGAAGGTCTTGTTGCTCTTCCGATACTGGAGGGTCGACGCCCAAATCCCGTTGATGTAGGCGTGCCCGCCGTTCAGGTCGTAGGACTTGTCGAAATCGAGGGCGGGGACGGAGTGCCCGATGTACTCCCAATTGACCAGATCGTACGATCTCAGGATCGGAGCGCCGGGCGAGAAGTGCATGGTCGACGCCGTGTAGTAGTAGGTGTCGTCGACGCGGATGAGCTCGAGGTCCGCGAGATCCTCCCAGAGCAATGGGTTTTTGAACGTCGCAGGGCACACCGCGGGAGCACCAGCGCTCGAGCCCGCGGCGCCTGCTCCACCGCCGGCTCCCGCTGCGGCGACGCCGCCGGCACCGCCGACCGGACTGCCGCCTTCGCCCGTTCCGCCGTTCGCTGACTGGCCTGCAACGCCGAGGCCACCGCCGCCCGCGCTCGCAACGTTGCCCGCCCCCGCGGTCGCGCCGCTCGACGCGTCACCTCCGGCCGCCGCTCCGCCGCTCGAAGGTGTGCCCCCCATGCTCGGGCTTCCGCCGCTGCCCGAAGCCGAGGCGCCTCCCGTCGCGGTGGTTCCAGCAACCGACGCACGACCGGCAGCGCCGACGCCCCCGGTACCGGCGCCGTCTCGCCCAGCGCGCACCGCGCCGTCACCCGCGTTCGAATCGGAGCACGCGGCAACGAAGGGGGTCGCCGTGCAGGCGAGCGCGGCGACCAATCCTGCGCGCGCAGCGAGGCGTTGAGGACCTTGGACGCGACGGATCACTTGGAGTGCAGTGGGGAACTGGTTCCGTTTCCGTCACCCGCCGGCGAAACTTCCGCTCGTTCTGTACCGCCGAGCTCGCTCGGTCGATGGAACGAGAGAGCACCGTCAGACGGATCTCGGCGTAGACCCGTGAATTTTTCGGGTCTCGAGCGAAGCGGGCCCGACAAATTCACGATCGATCGAAGCGGTCTGCCGTGGAGGGCCGCTCGATGAAAACCCTTGCCGCATGCGCTTTCTTGAATGGACTTCGCGCGCTTGCGCTACTGCACACTGATGAGAACCTCGTCGCTCGTCGTGCTCTCCCTGTGGGCACTGGCCGCGTGCGGGAACAGCGAAGCGCCCGCAGGCGGCTCGGCAGGCCACGCCGCGACCGGCGGGTCCGAGGGCGGCACCGGAGGCTCGACGGGCAGCGCCGGCAACGCGAGCAGGGGCGGAGCTTCGGGCAACGGATCGGGAGGAGCTGCTTCCGGCGCTGGTGGTGCAGCAGGCGGCGGCGCTGGGGCTGGCCATGCGGGCGCTGGTGGCGCCGCCGGCGCGATGGCTTCGGGTGGCACATCAGCGCAAGCAGGAACCGCCGGGACTCAAACGGGCGGTGGCAGAGGCAACGCCGGCGGTGCGGGCGGCGCCGTGTCGGGCGGCGCTGCGGGCACGGGCGGCAAGGCGAGCGGCGGCATGTCCGGAAGCGGAGCAGCGGCGGCCGCAGCCGGAAACGCTGGCGCCGGCGGCGCCGGCAACGTGACCGGGCCGTGCGACATCTACGCGACGGGCAACACGCCGTGCGTCGCTGCGCACAGCACGGTGCGAGCGCTGTACGGCGCGTACGCGGGCAACCTCTACCAGGTGAAGCGCACGTCCGACAAAACGACGAAGGACATTCCGGTGCTCACCGCGGGCGGCTTCGCGGACGCGGCCGTACAGGACACGTTTTGCATGGGCACGACGTGCACCATCTCGATCATCTACGACCAATCGCCGAAGGCGAATCACCTGACGAGCGCGCCCGGCGGCGGCGCGAAGCCCGAGGCCGACAAGGAGGCGAGCGCGACGGCGCTCAAGCTCACGGTCGGCGGCCACAGCGTTTACGGCATCTCCATCGCCAGCGGCATGGGCTACCGGAACAACAAGACGAAGGGCGTCGCGACGGGCGATGAGCCCGAAGGCGAGTACATGGTCACGAGCGGCAAGCACTACAACGACGGCTGCTGCTTCGACTACGGCAACGCCGAGACGACCAACAACGACGACGGCAACGGCACGATGGAGGCCATCTACTTCGGCAATTGTACCTTCTGGGGCAAAGGCCAAGGCAACGGCCCCTGGGTGATGGCGGATCTCGAGAATGGCCTCTTCGCCGGGCAAAGCCTGTCGGCGAACAACGCCAACACCCCGCTCACGAGCGAGTACGTGACCGCGGTCGTGAAGGGCAAGGCGGGCGGTTTCGCGATCAAGGGCGGCAACGCGCAGTCCGGAACGCTGAAGACGATGTACGACGGCGGCCGCCCGACGACGCAGGGCTACGACCCCATGAAAAAGCAGGGCGCCATCATCCTCGGCATCGGCGGCGACAACAGCAACGCCGCGATCGGCAGCTTCTTCGAGGGGGTCATGACCGCGGGCTATCCGTCGGACGAGGCGGACGACGCGGTGCAGGCGAACATCGTCGCCGCGGGCTACGGAAAGTGAGGTCGAGGCGGCGCCGAGCGCGCGTCGCCGCGGCGCTCACGACGGGCACGCGCGGTGCGCTGCAACGGGCTCACGGGTGCGCCGCGATCGCGAGGCGGACACCGAAGCCGAGCGTCGCTTCTTTCGTGAGAGCGTTCAGGCCTTTGCGGTAGCCGACGTCGCCCGAGCCGAAGAGCATCAGGTCGCCGAGCAGCGACGGGAGCGCGATGCCGCCGAGGGCGCGGAGCAGGTACGAGTCGGGGAAGTCGCGACCGACGAGCAGCGTACCGAACTGGTACTCGGCGTAGCCGGAGATGAACGGGTGGAGGCGCGGAAAGCCGACGTAGCGGGCGTGGAGATCGAGAGCGGGAGCGAGGCTGTAGCTCGATTGGTCCGGGAGGTAGAAGCGATTGGCGACGCGCGCGATGAAGAGGAAGCGACCGACGTAGGCGCTGAAGGCGAAATCGGTCGAGAAGGCGTTGCCGACGTAGGGGCGATCGCGCATGTCGGACGCAATGCCGCCGGAATTGCTGCCCGTGTAGTGCTCGCTTTCGTGGCGGTAGCCGACGGTGATCTCGAAAGCGCAGCGGGCGCAGCGTGCCCGTGCCCAACGGTCGAACGAGGCACCGAGCGAGAGGCCAAAGGCGCCACGCCAGTAGATGGTCCCCTCACCGGCGAGGCCGCCGAGCGCGAAACGGCCGCCGTCCTCGGTCTGGTTTTCGCTCTCTAGCTCGATGAGACCGCTGAACGCCGTGCGCAGCGTGAGCTCGTGGAGCACGAAGCTCACGAGCGAGAACTCGCCGGCCGCGGTGCGACTGTCGCGCGGGAAGATCATCAGGTTGAAGGCGGGAGCGTCGCGCGAGGCCGACCAGGCAAAGGGGATCCGCCGCGCGTAGCCGAGGAGCTCCACGCGCGGGGTCTCGGACACCGCGGACGCGGGAGGAGCCTCGGGGGACGCGGCTCCGCGCGAAGGCTCGGGAGTCGCCGAGACGAGCGACGCATGAACCACGCCGGCGGCGGCGGTGAGCACGAGCAGCGCGCACTTCATTCGAGTCCTTCGAGTCCAGGGTTCACGCGGAACGACGCGAGGTGGAGCCCGAACCCCTGCCCTTCGTGGTTCGTGAAGTAGGTGACGTGAAGGTCGTCGCTACCTTCGCGCAGGCCGCTGTGCTCGCGCCCCCCGCTCGGAAAGAAGGACGACGGGGCAAGCCCGTGGAAGAGAGCAATCGGCTGCCCGAATTCGCCCGTCGGTCGATCGGCGAACGCGAGGTCGAAGCGGGTCTCGAAGACGTCGAACAACGTCACGATGAAGCGGCCGCGGAACGGGCTCAACGTGATCGCCCCCGTCCAATCCAGGACGATGGCTGCATTCTCGGGCTCGAGCACCCAGTGGTCGTTGCCGCCGAGATAGGCGTAAAGATGCGGATCCTCGACGGCGCCGAGCGGCACGCCGGTGACCGTGCAGGGCGCGCTGAGGTACGCGGCGCGCCGGCAACCGAAAATCAGCGCGCGCTCGCCGTCGACGAGGCCACCCTGGTTCAAGGGGCGCGCAGCGGGCGAGAACAGGATGTCGCTGCCGCCGGCCACGACACGGCGACAGCTCGATGGCTCGACGCCCGGCTCGAGGACGCACAAACCCGTGCCGAGGAGCTCACTGTCGAAGATACCGGGGCCGAGCAGCGTGCGCTCGTAGTAGAGATAGCCCGCGCCCTCGTGGGTGAAGCCGCCGCTCGGCAAGAGCGCGAGCGTTCGCCCGTCGCCGCGCTCGGCGTTTTCGCGTTGCTCCTCCTCCGTGAGCGGCAAAAGGCTCCGAGGATCGCCCGCCGGGTCACTCGCGAGCACGACGCCGTCACAGGCGCTAGCGGCGCGCGACACCTCGGCCGCGACATTGGTGACGACGCGGCCGTCGTCGAGCGTGACGGAATCCCAGATCCAGAGCGAGTGCCCCGGGTATTCGAGCGATACGGGAGCCGACCAGCTGGAAACCCCGGGCGGCACGGGAACGACACAATCACCGAGGACCTCCCCTACTCGCGTTTCGGCTTGCCCGAGCGGGTCGATGCAGCCCGCAGCAAGGCCCGCGAGCAGCACCAGAACCGCCGTTCGCTCCGCCACCCCTCGACCGTACTAGCTAGTATGGTTCCTGGTCAAGCCGGCGCGGGCGACTCCTTACAGCGCGGAGGCAGCAAGCGGTCGCAGAGTAACGCGGTCAGGCGGTCGGTGTCGGCTTGGGTTAGTGCCGGGCGGCTCATGAGGAGCGGGTACACGCCGACGAGCGTCACGACGGCGAGCTCACCCGCACGTGCCGCCTCCGGCGCGTTCATGCCGGTGGCCAGGTAGAGCACGGAGAGCCCGTTGAGTCGTCGCTGCATGACACGCGTGTAGACGGGCCGAACGATCGGGTGCCATTCCGCCATGGCTGCCATCACGGCCTCGACCCGGTAACGCAACCGGCGCTCGGAGTCTTCGATTCCCACGGTGTGTGAAATAATGCGACGAATGACGGCACAGGGACTACCGAGCTCTAGCAGGTCGCCGAGCACGCGATCGACGGCGAGCTCCTCCCAGTGGGCGACGACGGCGCCAAGTAGGTCTTCCGAGTCGCGAAAGTGCCAATAGAAGCTGCCCTTGGTCACGCCGAGTCGTTGCGCGAGCGCGTCGACCGTGATCGCGGAGATGCCGCGATCGCCGAGCGCCGCGTAAGCACCGTGCACCCAATCCGTGCGTGAGAGGCGCGGTTTGTCGGGCGTACCCTTCGACCTCACGCCTCGCGGGGCCTTCTTCGGGCGTCTGGGCGCGCTGCGCTTCGCGGGCACGACGAGAATCCTACTACGGACGGGCTTGACGCGCGTCGGGACCTGGACCATACGACGCCGTATGGGAAAGCAATACCGTTGGGGAACGGCGGCCGGGGCCCTTTTCATCGCGCTCGGGGCGACCGGTTGCAGCTCGGAAGAGGCGACACCCGATGCGACGAAGCCGACGCCCACCTATTCGGAGGACGTGGCGCCGCTGCTCGACGCCCACTGCACGACCTGCCACCAGGAGGGCGGCATCGCACCCGTCGCCTTCACCGACTACGCGTCGGTCAAGAAATACGCGGGCGAGATCGCCGAGAAGACCACGGCTCGCGCGATGCCGCCCATGCCCGTCAACAACGACGGCTCGTGCAACACGTACTCGAACGCCCGCTGGCTCACCGCGCAGGAGATAGAAACGTTTGCGGCGTGGGCCGAAGCGGGAGCACCTGCAGGCGACGCCGACGTCGAGCGACATCCGCCCGAGCCCCCGCCCGCCCTCGAGGATCCGGACGCCATCGTGGACATCGGCACCGACTACACGCCCGACTCGAGCCTCGGCCAGGACGACTACCGCTGCTTCGTCGTCGATGCGCCCACCGATCGGCTCGAGTTCGTGACCGAGTACCAAGTGATCCCCGGTGATTCGCGCGTCGTGCATCACGTCATCGCCTATCAGCCCTCGAGCGAAGAGGCCGTGGCGAATGCGGAAGCGCTCGACGCCTCGTCGGACGGCCCAGGCTACACCTGCTTCGGAAGCTCGGGCGTCGACGCGGAGCCACTCGCGCTCTGGGCGCCCGGCGCGGGCAGCATCGCCATGCCGAAGAATACGGGCGTCCGGCTCGCCGCGGGGCGCAAGCTGATCGTGCAGATCCACTACAATCTCGAGAACGGCGTCTTCCCCGACCGCACGCGCCTCGCGCTCCGCTTCGCGAAGGAGCCGGTGATCACCGGACAGTATTGGGCGGCCGCCAATCAGGACTTCGTCGCGCCGCCTGGTCGCGAGCTCTTCGAGTCGTCCGCGACGAACGGCTTCCCGCAGCCGACGTCGTTCCGCGTGCACGGCGCCATCCCCCACATGCACACGCTCGGCAGCACCATGCACGTCACGGCGGAAGGCAAGACGAGCCAGTGCCTCGTCGACGTCGACCGCTGGGATTTCCATTGGCAAAACGCCTGGTGGTACCAGAAACCGCTCGACCTCAAAGACGTTTCGGCGCTCAACATCACGTGCGGGTTCGACACGCGCTCGCGCTCGGAGAGCGTGGCCTGGGGCGACAGCACCACCGACGAGATGTGCATCAGCTACTTCTACGTGACGACGAGCGACATGCCCGATCCGGTCGTCTCCTGCGACGACGCGGACAATCCGCTCTTCGGCTCCTGTTTCGAGGACTTCCTCGCGGGCTGCTACGAGCCCGATCTCGGCGGCATGTGCAGTGTCACCGACGGCACGACGCTCGAGTGGTCGGACGGCTCGAAAATCATGCTCGCGGGCGATGCCGTAGGCCTCTACGGCCCGGGTGACGAGGAGCCTTGCATCGGCATCGCCGGAGACCAGAAGGGCGTGACCCTCACGCGCGGCGACGACACCCTCGGCTACTCGGAGATGGGTGATCACCTCGCGTTCGTTTGCCCCGACGGCAGCACGCTGAACGCGACCCCCTTCCACCTGAGCGAGTACGGCATCTGCCGCGGGCTCGCCTGCCCCCAGTAGGAGAGTCGCGCTACGCCGGGCCGGGAGCGTTCGTGCTCCCGGCCTCGCTCAATAGGCCCTGTTTCACGATGAATTCGATGACGGAAGCGAGGCCGTCGCCGGTCTTCAGGTTCGTGAAGACGAAGGGGCGTTCGCCGCGCATCTTGGCGGCGTCTCGACGCATGACGTCGAGCGAGGCGCCCACGTGGGGCGCGAGATCGGTCTTGTTGATGATGAGGAGGTCGCTCTTCGTGATGCCGGGGCCGCCTTTGCGCGGGATCTTGTCGCCGGCCGCGACGTCGATGACGTAAAGAGTGAGATCGGAGAGCTCGGGGCTGAAGGTGGCGGCGAGGTTGTCGCCGCCGGACTCGATGAGGATCAGGTCGAGGCCCGTGAAGCGGCGGTTGAGCCGCGCCACCGCTTCGAGATTGATCGAGGCGTCCTCGCGGATCGCGGTATGTGGGCAGCCGCCCGTCTCCACGCCGATGATCCGCTCGGGCGGCAGCGCCTCGTTCCTCACCAGGAACTGCGCGTCCTCCTCGGTGTAGATGTCGTTGGTGACCACCGCGAGGTTGTAGCGGTCGCGCAGCTGCTTGCAGAGCGCGAGCGTGAGCGCCGTCTTGCCCGAGCCGACGGGCCCGCCGATTCCCACGCGCAGCGTCATGAGCGAAAAAGCCTCGAATACTGGGTTTCGTGGAAGGACGAGCGCATCGCGAGCCCGGGCGCGAAGTTGCCCGGCTCCTCCTCGCTCACCTCGTGCAGCCGCGCGCCGAGCGCGAGCAGCATCTTCTGCCCGTCGGTCTGGCCAAGCGGCACCGCCTTCACCGCCGCCATGACCTGGTTCTCGAGCCAGGACCACAGGTACGCCGTGAGCGCCTGGCGCGGCGGAATGCCCCAGGCACGCACGGCCTGCGCGTAGGCGGCCGGGAAGCTCGGCTCCTCGTAGGC
>DASUGE010000454.1:0-6164 GCA_036274215.1 Polyangiaceae bacterium
CCGCGCACTTCTCCAGGTTCTTCGTGCAGTACGGCGTCAGACACGCGATGTACTTGTCGCTCTCGGACTTGCAGGCGGTGTTGTCCGCCTTGCACGCATCCTGATCCGCACCGCAGCTCGCCAGGTCGTCCCACTCGTCACTGCAATCCGCGTCCTCCGCGAGCTGGTCCAGGTCGTCGCAGACCTTGTCGCAATCGGCCTTGGTCGTGACGCCGGGGCAGTCGTTGCTGTCTTCACAGCTCGACTTGCAGTCGTTGCCGCACGCCGTGATCGCGAAAGCCAGGAATGGAACGAGGAACAATTTGTTGAAGTTCATTGGGTCTCTCCGATGGTTTTTGTGTGACTCGGAATCCTCGCAGGTGGACGGGTCCGAGCTCCGCCGGGCCCACCCGGTCGGCGCTGATCGAAACCCTCTTGAACGTTCAGGAACAAGAAACCTGCAAAGCGGAAACGGTACTCGACCGATTGACGGACCGTCTAGATTTTTTCATCTCCTATTCGAGAAAGGCAAGCTCGTGACTCACCGAGTGTGGTCGACGATTCACACTGCGAGCGCGCCCTACATGCTCGTGCTTGCCGTGAGCCCGAACTAGCCAGCCGGCTGACTGGTATGCTCGGACTGGCGCCATGCCGGGCACCGAGACCGCGCTCTTCACGGCGATCTGCCTCGTCGGGCTCTTTGCCACCTGGCGTTTTACGGAGGGGCCGCTCCGCGCATTCACTCTCGGCGCAATGGCCCTCACTTTGGCCATCGGGCTCGGTCGTGCGAGCACGCAAGCCTTAGCGAAGCAATCGGAGCCGGTTGCCCTGCGACCTGCGGATTCCGGTGCGACCGGATCGGGCGCTTGTCGTTCCTGCCATCCCTCCGAGCACGACAGCTGGCATCGGAGCTTCCATCGCACGATGACCGAGATCGCGTCGCCGAGCTCGGTCCGCGGACCGTGGGACGGCGTGCGCGTCGAAGCCGACGGCCGCAGCGTCGAGCTCTCGCGGCGCGGCGCGGAGTATTGGATCCGGCTGCCCGACCCCGATCTCGTGGCCACTCTGCTGCACGCGGGTGTTCGAGAGCCAACCCGAACGGCGCCGCTCGTCTCACGCCGCGTGCTCCTTACGACGGGCTCGCATCATCATCAGGCGTACTGGGTGAAAGGCGAGCGCGGCAACGAGCTTCGGCTCGCGCCCATCACGTACCTCATCGCCGAAGGGCGCTACGTGTCGCGACACGACGCGTTCCTGCAGCCGCCCGACGCACCCGCGCACGCGACGCGCTGGAACTCGAACTGCATCCAGTGCCACGCGACCCGCGGCGAGCCGCGCCTCGACGAGCACGCCGACGTCTTCACGACGAGCGCCGCCGAGCTCGGCATTGCGTGCGAGGCGTGCCATGGCCCTGGTGGCGCGCACGTCGCGAAGCAGCAGAACCCCGTCACGCGCTTCGCGAGCCACCTCTCGGGCGCGCCCGATCCGAGCATCGTGAACCCGAAGCGGCTCTCGAGCGCACGCGCTTCCGAGGTGTGCGGCCAATGCCACGCGTACTTCGTGCCACGCGACGAGGCCAGCTTCTGGACGCGTGGCTACGACTACCGGCCCGGGGACGCGCTCGACGGCTCGCGCGCGCTGCTCGAGCCGCGCTCGACCGAAAGGGGGCTGGTCGAAGCGGCAGCGGAAAGCCTTTTCTGGGGGGACGGGACGATTCGGGTCGGGGGGCGCGAGCTCAACGCGCTCCGGGCTTCGGCTTGCTTCACACGCGGTGCGGGCGAGCACCAGCTCTCGTGCCTCTCGTGCCACTCCCTCCATGACAGCGAGCCAAACGATCAGCTGCGGCACGGCGACGCTCTCGACGCGCCATGCATCCACTGCCATCGCGCCGAAGCGTCCGCGGGCAGTAGCCACAGTCACCACGCGCCCGGCTCGCCCGGGGCATCGTGCGTGAGCTGCCACATGCCGTTCACGTCGTACGCGCTCTTCACCGCCATTCGCTCGCATCGCATCGACAGCCCGAACGCGTTCGTGACCGCCGAAACGGGGCGCCCGAACGCCTGCAACCTTTGCCACCTCGACCGCACGCTCGGCTGGACGGCGGCGGCGCTCCGCACCTGGTACGGAACGAAGCCGAGCGCGGCGCTCAGCGACACCGCCACGTCCGCGCTCGAGAGCGGCACCGCGCGCGCCGTGGAAGAGCTGCTCGCCGGCGACGCAGCGACGCGCGCCGTCGTCGCCGCAGCTTTCGGCCGCGACGAAGCGCTCGCAGCCTCGGGGAACGCGTGGGAGGCGCGCGTGCTCGCGGAGCTCGTCGACGATCGGTATGCGGCGGTGCGTCACGTCGCGCTCGCGTCGCTCCGTGCGCTGCCGGGCTTCGGCGATTTTCGCGCCGACTTCGTGGCAGCGCCCGACGAGCGGCGCGCGGCGCGAAAGGCAGCGCTCGAGCGCGACGCGGCGCTAGCGGTCTCACGCCGCGACTCCGCACTGCCCCTCGACACGCGCGGGCAGCGCGACGAAGCTCGCATCGAGGCGCTGCTCCGCGCACGCGACCAGCACCCGACGACGATCTCGGAATGAGCCCTCCTCGCACACCCCGCCTCGAGACACTCGGCTTGCGACACGTGCGCTTCGGGTACTTCGCGCTGCTCGTGTTCCTGACGCTCGGGCTCGGGCTCGAAGCGCTGCACGGCTTCAAGGTTGGCCTTTACCTCGACGTCGCGAACGAGCCCCGCCGCCTCGCGTTCCGGCTCGCCCACGCACACGGCGCGCTGCTCGGCCTGCTCAACGTCGTGTTCGGGCTGACGCTCGTTTCGCGCTTCGCCCCGGCGCCGTCCGCGGCAGAGCGAGCCTCGCGCCTGCTCGTCGTGGCGACGCTGGCGCTTCCCGGCGGATTCTTCCTCGGTGGCTTCTTCGTGCACGGCGGGGATCCGGGGCTCGGCGTGCTGCTCGTGCCACTCGGTGCCCTGACGCTGCTCGGCGCCGTGCTGCTGTCGGCGCGGGGCGCGCGCCATCCCGGAGCGCTCACGGAGCTCAGAGAGATCCGCTACGACTCACCGGAGTACGACGCGAGCGTCGTGCTGCGTTGCCGAGTGCTTCGCACGCCGCTCGGCCTGCACCCGAGCCCGGAAGAACGCCCGGCCGAGGCAACGCTCCGGCACCTGGGCGCCTTCGAGGACGGCGCGCTCGTCGCTTGCCTGATGCTCCAGGATCTAGGAGAGGGTCGCGTGAAGATGCGTCAAGTCGCGGTCGACTTTCACCGGCAGCGGAGCGGTCTCGGCACGCGCCTCGTGCACTACTCCGAAACGGTCGCCAAGGCGGCGGGCCAGCGCGAGATGGTGCTCAACGCCCGCGAGAAAGCCGTCCCCTTCTACGAACGGCTCGGTTACGCCGTGCGCGGCGAGCCCTTCGTCGAGGTCACGCTGCCCCATCGCGAGATGTGGCGAATGCTCGCGGGGTAGCCGCAAACCTTGCGTCCTTGCAGAGACCCGAGCCGGCGGCAAAGTAGCGCCATGGGCTCGCTCGGCCGCACCGTTCTCGTCTTCGGCGCCGTTTTGGTGCTGCTCGGTTTGGTGCTGATCGTGGGGGAGAAGCTCGGCCTCGGTCGCTTGCCGGGCGACATCGTCATCGAGAAGAAGGGCTTTCGTTTCGTAGCGCCCCTCGCGACGTCGATCATTTTGAGCCTCGTGCTCACTCTGCTCGCGAATTTGTTCTTCCGCCGCTGAGACACGTAAGCCAGCCGGCCGAACGAGCCGCCCTTACCGTGACTAACGCGCCGCGTCCGGCGAAAAACCCAAGGCTTGAGCTGACCACCTCCTGACAGAACCATGACCACGGCGTCGGGGGGCGGGTGCCATGGTGGGAGGGTGAGTTTTCTCAACATTTCTTTTGAGACCCCTGCTCGCCCGCGCGTCGCCACCAAGCTCTCCGAGTACCAGTGGTTCGGCGCCATCCCGTTCATCGCGGTGCACCTCCTGCCGCTGCTCGCCTTCTGGACGGGCACGCACTGGCAAGACTGGGTTTGCTGCGTGGTGCTCTACTGGGCGCGGATGTTCGGAGTGACGGGCGTCTACCACCGTTACTTCTCGCACCGGACCTACAAGACGAGCCGCGTCTTCCAGTTCCTCCTCGCGTTCCTCGCGATGTCGAGCTCGCAGAAGGGCGTCCTCTGGTGGGCCTCGAACCACCGCACGCACCACAAGCTCTCCGACAAGGACGGCGACCCGCACGATTCGCGCCGCGGCTTCTGGTACTCGCACGTGGGCTGGCTCTACGACTACCGGGAGGCAACCGACTACAGCAAGGTCAAGGACCTCGCGCGCTATCCCGAGCTCGTGTTCCTGAACGAGTACTGGGTGATCCCGCCGCTCGCGCTCGGTGTCGGCGTCTGGCTGCTGCTCGGTTGGTCCGGCCTGTTGATCGGCTTCTTCCTGAGCACTGCCATCCTCTGGCACGGCACGTTCACGATCAACTCCCTCTCGCACATGCTCGGAACGCAGCGCTACGAGGCGGGCGACGACAGCACCAACAACTGGCTGCTCGCCATCGTCACCATGGGCGAGGGCTGGCACAACAACCACCACCACTTCATGGGCTCGACGCGCCAGGGCTTCTACTGGTGGGAGATCGACGTCAGCTACTACATCCTCCGCGCTTTCCAGGCCCTCGGTCTGGTCTGGGACATCAAGGAGCCGCCGGCGCGCGTGTACGACCCGGCGCATCAGCTGCCTCGCCCGCACCGTTCGCCCTCGGCCGTCGTCGTGCCGCCTCCGGGCGCGGTCGACCTGACGCCCGGCGAATAGCCCGCTGCAGGGCGGCGCGTCGTCGGCGTCCGGACGCGGGCGGGCGAGGTTGCGTTGCCACGGCGCGGGGGCGCACTAGGATCCCCTGCTACCGTGGCGCGCGATGACTCGATTCCGACCGGACGACTCGGACGCGTGGTGCGTCTGGCCGGAGTCGGTGCGCGGGCGGGCGCCGGGCTCCTGCTCTCGAAGAGCGGTGCCGGAGCGGCGGATTACGCGGCCGAGGTGCTCGGCACGCTGCGCGGCCTGGCTGCCAAGGTCGGCCAAACCCTGAGCTACGTCGACGGCATCATCCCGGAAGCGCAGCGCGAGAGCTACGAGCGCGCCCTCGGCAAGCTGCGCGACGCGACGCCGCGCTCGCCACCCGACGCGGTCCGGCGCGTGATCGAGGAGGAGCTCGGCGCGCCGGTCGAGCGCCTATTCGCGACCTTCGACGATCGCCCCTTCGCGAGCGCCTCGATCGGGCAAGTGCACCGCGCGACGCTCGAGGACGGGCGCGCCGTCGCGGTCAAGGTGCAGCACCCCGGCATCGCGAGCGCGGTGGAGAGCGACCTCGAGAACGCGAGCGTCATGGAGGGGCTCGTGACGACGCTCGGCCCCAAGGGCGTCAACGCCAAGGCCGCCTACGACGAGGTCGCCGCGCGCTTTCGCGAGGAGCTCGACTACGAGCTCGAGGCAGAGCGCCAAAGTCAGTTCTCGCGCCTGCACGCCGGGGATCCGACGATTCGCATCCCCGAAGTGATCGTCGAGCGCTCGAGCCGGCGCGTGCTCACGAGCGAGCTCGTGGAAGGCCTCTCGTTCGAAGCGGCGATGGCCGAGAGCGCGGAGCAGCGCGAGCGCTGGGCCGAGACGCTCTGGCGCTTCGTGTTCAAGGGCAACCTGGTGGGCGGCATGTTCAACGCCGATCCGCATCCAGGGAATTACTTGTTCGGACCCGACGGCAAGATCACGTTCCTCGACTTCGGCTGCGTCCAGCCCATCAGCGCCGAGCGCCTGCCCACGGCGCGCGCCATGCACCTTGCCGCGCTGCGGAAGGACGAGCCCGGGTTCGCGCAGCACACCGCCGTGCTGCTCGGAACGCGCGGGGGCGAATACGGAACGCGCGCCGTCGCCTATTCGCGGCGCTGCTTCGAGCCGATGTTCGGCTCGCCCTTTCACATGACGCGCGCCTTCACGACGAGCCTCGTCAACGACCTGCGCGACCTCAAGCGCTTGTTCTGGGCCAAGGACGGCAGCTTCGTCATGCTCCCCCCGGCGATGCTGTTCCTGAATCGCCTTCAGTTCGGCTTCTACTCCGTGCTCGCGCGCCTCGACGTGACCGTCGACTACGCCGCCATCGAGCGCGACCTGCTCGCCCGCGTCTGACCCTGGAGCGGCCTGAAC
>DASUGE010000455.1:0-14957 GCA_036274215.1 Polyangiaceae bacterium
CTTGAGCGCCGCTTCCTTCGCGCTCGGGGGCACGACCACGACCATGTTCGGCGCCGGCATCACGAAGATGCGCGGCGCGCGATCGGCGTAAGCGGTCGCGGCGGGGATGCCGGCGTCGAGCCACTCGCCGTGCTCGGTGTCGGCGCGGACGATGGCGTCGATCGCCTCGTGCACGCGCGGCCCGCTCACATTGAGCTTGAGGATCGCGACCACCTTGCTCGAATCGCGGAGCTCCGGGCCCACGATCATGATGCGGTCAACGTCGCGGATGGGGTCGAGCTTCGCGGGGCCGAAGAAGTCGCGCCATTGGTAAACGGAGCCGAGCAGCTTGCCGATGCGGGGGCCGAGCGGATGGTTGCGGATCTTCTCCGGATAAACGACGAGCCGCACGTTCGAGTCGGGGTCGACGACCTTCTTCGCGTCGCCGCTGAGGCCGGCCATGGGGTTCGGTGCGCCGCCGTCCGTGGCGCCTGCGTCGGGGGGCCCCGCGTCGTTGGCGGGGCCCGCGTCCGGGGGCTCGGCGTCGGGAACACCGGCGTCGACGGGCTCGGGGCGCGGTTTTGGCTTCTTGGGAGGCGTCACCGTCGCGGCCTCCGGCTCGGTCACCGGCGGGGGCGGCGCTGGCGCGGGGGCGGGCCCCTGGTCCTCGAACAGGTCAACGGGGATGGCGGTGACGGGCGGAGCGTCGATCGGCGCGGGATCCTTCGCCGTGAGCCAGCCGAAGAGCCCGAGCAGCGCGACCAGGGGCGTGAGCGGGGCGTGGACCGCCACGGACGCCGCGACGAACCAGCGCAGCTTCCGGTTCGACGTGTCGGGCTGACCGCGCCAGTGCGTCAGGAGTCCCACGGCTCGACCATAGCCTTCGACGTTCGGTCAAGCGACTGGGCCTGCTCGCCGCGCCGATCGGGTGGCTCGCGCCCGGGCGCGGGGCCGGCTACGGTGGCACGCTGCTTGAAGTACCTCCGGCCGCGCCTTGCCGAGAACTGGCTCCGGCGGGGCGCCTCATGGAAAGACTCGTGCGTTACTCCCGAATGCTCCGCCCCGCCCTCCCCCTCGTCTCGTTCCTTGCCGCCGCGCTCGCCGCCGCCGCTTGCAGTCGCGGGTCCGACTCCGCCGACGCCGGCACGGAGGAGAAAAACTCCCGGGTCGAGGGCCAGCGCGGCGAGCCGAGCCTGCCACCCGAGCTCCAGAAGGCGCCCACCGCCGCGCCCGCCGGCTCCGGGTCGCCCCCCAACGCAGCTCTGGACGGTGGCGCGCCCGAGGCGGGGAAGGCGCTGAGCGAATTTCCGAAGCAGCCCGAGCATGCGGGCCCGTGGTTCGTCGTCACGTCGCCAGCCGCGGGCGTCTACAGCGAGCCGTCGTTCGAGCGCAGCGCGAAGCTTGGCTGGGTGCGGAGCGGCGGCAAGCTCCCCGTGCGCGAGACCGGCAACAAGAAGGGCTGCACCCCCGGTTGGTACGAGGTGATCGGCGGCGGGTTCATCTGCGGCAACTACGGCACCACGAACCTCACCAGCGCCGACGTGAAGTTCGCGATGACGCCGCCGAACCTGGACGAGGTGCTGCCGTACACGTACGCGCGCAACGCGAAGCACGGCACGCCGCTCTACCACACGGTGCCGTCGCGCGAGCAGATGGTGAGGTACGAGCCGTACCTGCTCGAGAAGAAAGCGCCCGAGGTACCCTCCGCGAGCGCGCCGGCACCGGCGGCACCGGCGGCGCCTGCTGCGACGCCCGGCCCGGTCGCGCCCGCTTCGCTTCCGAGCACGGCCGATGCCGGCGCGCCGCTCGACCCCGGCATGGCCGACGCCGGAATCGAGGTCGAGCAGCCCGACAAGCCGTGGTGGCAAAAGGACAAGGATCAGATCAAGGAGCACCTGCACGAGCTCAAGCTCGAGCACCTCTCCGAGGACGCGGACGACATCCTCGCCAAGCGCATGGTCCAGGGCTTCTTCGTCGCCGTCGATCGCACGTTTCGCTGGAACGATCGCACTTGGTACAAGACGACCAAGACGCTGATCACGCCGGCCGAGCGCTTCTGGCAGCAGGGCGCGTCGAAATTCATGGGCGTCGAGCTCGACGGCGAGCAGAAGAAGCTACCGATCGCGTGGGGCTACGGCGGGCGAAAGACGGTCGCGACGTACACGCTCGACGAAGCCAAGAAGGAGCTCAAGCCTGCCAAGTCCATCGACCGCCACGTCGCGATCCAGCTCACCGGTAAGGCGGTCGACATCGCCTCCACGCACTACCTCGAGACGTCCGAGGGCACCTACATCAAGGCCGGCCACGTGCGCGTCACGGAGCCGGGCCCCGCGCCCGCCGGGCTCGGCGCCGAAGAGCGCTGGATCGACGTCGACCTCTCGACGCAAACGCTCGTCGCGTTCGTCGGAACGCGGCCCGTCTTCGCCACCTTGATCTCGAGCGGCAAGGAGAACAAGGACAAGGAAAAGGACCATCGCACCCCCACGGGTGAATTTCGGATCCGCGAGAAGCACCTGACGACCACGATGGACGGCGACGGCAGCGCCGCGGGCGATCTCCCCTACAGCATCGAGGACGTTCCGTACGTCGAGTATTTTTACCGGGCGTACGCGCTCCACGGCGCGTTTTGGCACAGCAACTACGGCGTGCAGATGAGCCATGGCTGCGTGAACCTCGCCCCGCTCGACGCGAAATGGCTCTTCTTTTTCACTGGTCCCGAGCTCCGTGCCGGCTTTCACGGCGCCTGGGCGCGCCCCGAGGGCACCGGCACCCGGGTCGTCATCCACGACTAGTTTGAGACGCCTGGGACGCCCCGCCGAGGCCGCGACGCCGCTTGACGCGACGGCGGCGGCGGACCATCAAGGGGCCGAGATGGACCAATTCTCCGCGCACCTCGACCGAGGCTGGGACCTCGTCCAACGCGGGGACCCGCGCGGCGCGGAGCTCAGCGCGCGGCGCGCCCTCGAGCTCGACAGCCAATCGCCCGAGGCGCATAACCTCCTCGGCTACGTCGCCGCGCTGAAGGGCGAGTTCGAGGACGCGATCGACAGCTACCGGCAGGCGATCGCCCTCGACGACACCTACCTCGAGGCGATGCTGAACGCCGCGGAGGTGTACATCCACCCGCTCGGCGAGTTCGACGAAGCCATCGCCATGTGCGATCAAGCCCTCGATCTCGCGGAAACCGACGACGAGATCGTCGACGCGCTGCTGCTCAAGTTCGACGCCCTGCTCGGCAAGGGCGAGACGGACGGCGCGCGCGAGGTCTGCGCCCGCTTCCCCGCAGGTCCGTTCGAGAACCCGAGCCACCTCTTCCTGGTCGGCCGCGCCCACTACGAGGTCGGCGACGCCGAGCGCGCCTTCCCCCTCGTGGAAGAAGCCGTGAAGCGCAACACGCGCAACGCCGAGGCCTGGTACTACCTCGGCCTGATCCGCGACGAGAGCGGCGACACGCACGGCGCCACCCAATCGTTCCTGCGTTCGCGCGACCTCGATCTCGAGGTGCCCTCCCCGCCCTGGTCCCTCTCGCGCGAGACGTTCGAAACCACCGCGCGCCGCGCCATCGACGGCCTCCCGGAGTCGCTCAAGGTGTACGTGCGCGAAGGCGAGGTCTACGTCGCGGAAGTCCCCGGCGTCGAGGTCGTCGTGGACGGCGTCGACCCGCGCGCGCTCCTCCTCCTCGACGGCATCAACACGGAGGACAAATCGCTCCCGCTCACGGCGCGCGTCTTCGTCTACCAGCGCAACGTCGAGCGCCTCGCGGGCTCGGTCGAGCTCGTGGAAGCCGAAATCGGCGCCGCGCTCGAGCGCGAGATCACGGCGACGTTCCTCGACCCCGAGCCGGACCACTCGGTCCCGCCCAGTCACTTGAACTGACGCCGCCCAGCCGGCAATGGTTGGGGGCCCCGGGGGGTCGAACCGTGCGGTGCTCTCGCACCACGTCGTGGGTGCGCTAAGCCGCGCGCGCCGCGAGCTCGTTCGCGACGCTCGCGAGCAGCGAGCGCGCCGGGCTCGTCGCGACCGCTTCGAGCGCCTGGATCGCGCGCGTCGTGTGCTCGCGCGCGCGACGTCGGACCTCGTCGCAAGCGCCGCTCTCGGTGACCGCACGGCTCACGAGCGCCACCGGCTCCTGATCGCCCGCGAAGATGCGGCGCAGCGGCGTCATGAGCGCAGGGTCCTTCGCCGCCGCGAGCACGAGCGGCAGCGTCAGCTTGCCTTGGCGCAAATCCGCGAACAGCGTCTTGCCCGACGTCTCCCCCGTGTAGTCGAGCACGTCGTCGACGAGCTGGAACGCCACGCCGAGCTCCTCGCCGAAGCTTGCCATCGCGTCGACCGAGCGGGTGTCCGCCGCCGCGAGGCGCGCGCCCGTGCGCGTGGCCCAGGCAAAGAGCGACGCCGTCTTGTCGCGCAGGATGCGCTCGTAGGTCGCCTCCGAAACGTCGAGCTCGACGCGGCCGCGCAGCTGGATGATCTCGCCTTCGACGAGCCGGCGCAGCGTCGCGACGAGCTCCGGCATCATCTCGGGTGCGTGCCGCGCCGTCCGCTCGAGCGCGTTCACGAGCAACAGATCGCCGCCGAGCACGCTCACGCCGTTACCCCAGAGGGTGCGCGACGCAGGTGCTCCGCGCCGCTCCTTGCCGTCGTCGATGACGTCGTCGTGCAGCAACGTCGCCGAATGCACGAGCTCCGCGACGACGGCGAGCTCGCGCGCATGCTCGGGGATGCGCCCGAAGCAGGCGGCGCTCAGCAGCAGCGAAAGCGGGCGCAGGCGCTTACCGCCCCGATCGATGAGGTGGCGAGCGGCATCGGTTCCCGGCGCGGGCCCCTCGAGGCTCGCCCGCGACAACGCCCGCTCGACCCACAGGAGGTCGTCGGCGAACAGCGCGGCCACCTCGGCCAGGCGCTGCTCGGCGCTCATCCCGGGCGCCTGGGCCGTGACGGCGCTGCGGAGCGCGTCGACCGCCGCCTCGACGCCGAGGCTCGGAACTTCTGCGACTTTCTGAGCTTTCAAATTCTTGTGAAAGAAGTATGGGGGAGCCCGCTCGGGGGGTCAACGAGGGCCGGGCATGGAACGCGGCGGCCCGTAGGCCGGATTTGACCGCTGGCCCGGTGCCGTGCTGAAAGACCACCCCATGGCCCGACCCGGCCGCTCCCGCGCACGACGCCCCGGCCGGCGCATCGGCATCGGCGTCTTTGCGCTGCTGGTCGCGGTCCCGACCCTCCTCTGGACGCGCCAGATCATGCTCTCGCTGTTCTACCCGGCGCCCGGGACCGCTCCCGCGAGCTGTCGCGTCGGGTTGCTCGGCCTGCTCCAGGGTCTCGAGCGTGCCCGCCTCGCCGCCCGCACCGAGAGCGAAGGCGAGCGGCAGAGCCTCGAACGCTTCCGAGCAGCCCTCGGCCCAGCCTGGGAGGGCCGCGGTGCGCTCGACGCCTTGTGCCAGCGGGAACCGAGGGACGGCGAGCGACTGCGCGAGATCGACGCGCTCCGCTATGCGGAAGAGCACGCCGTGCGGTATGAGGCAACGGCACTCGCGCACCAAAGGCGACGAGCGCGGGAGCTCGAGCAAGAGCTTTCGCTCGAGCCCCAATGAACTCCATGGCTTCACCCGCCGGCGACCTTCCCACTTTCGACGCTTTACCTCTTTCCGTCGATGTGCGCCGCGCCGTCGACGAGCTCGGCTACGTGCATCCGACGCCCGTTCAGCTCGCCGTGTTCGAGCCGGCGGTGCGCGGCAAGGACCTCGTGGTCCAAGCGCGCACGGGCACCGGCAAGACGGCCTCGTTCGGCCTCCCGCTGGTCGACGGCATCGTCAAGAAAGGAACCGGCGCCGTCCAGGCGCTCGTCCTGTGTCCGACGCGCGAGCTCGCGCTCCAGGTCACGCGCGAGGTCGACGCGCTCGCCAAGCATCGCGGCATCCGCTGCGCGGCCGTCTACGGCGGCGCTCCGATGGCGAAACAGATCGCCGACATCCGCGCCGGCGCGCAGATCGTCGTCGGCACGCCCGGCCGCGTGCTCGACCACCTGCACCGCGGCACGCTCGATCCGCAAGCCATCCGCGTGTTCGTCCTCGACGAGAGCGACGAGATGCTCTCGATGGGCTTTCTGCCGCAGATCAGCGACATCCTCGGCTTCTTGCCGGAGACGCGCCAAACGCTGTTGTTCAGCGCGACCCTGCCGCCCGACATTCAGCGCGTCGCGAAGACTCGCCTCAAATCGCCCGAGTTTTTGACGCTGAGCGGCGACCACATCGGCGCGCTCGAGATCAACCACTACGTGTACGTCGTACCGAGCGACAAGCTCGGCGCGCTGATTCAGATCATCGAGGTGGAGAACCCCGAGAGCGCGATCGTCTTCTGCAACACGAAGGACGAAACCAAGCGCGTCGCCGCGGCCCTCGAGCAGCAGGGCTACGCCGCCGACTGGCTGAACGCGGATCTGCCGCAGTCCGATCGCGAAAAGGTGATGGCCGCGACCCGCAAGGGCGAGCTGCGCTTCCTCGTCGCGACCGACGTCGCCTCGCGCGGCATCGACATCTCGCTCCTCACGCACGTCATCAACTACGACTTTCCCGAATCGGCCGAAGCGTACGTGCACCGCACGGGACGCACGGGGCGAGCGGGGCGTACCGGAACGGCCATCGCGCTCATCGGCCCGCGCGATGTCGGCAACCTGTACCTCTTGCGTCTCACCTACAAGCTCAAGCCCATCGAGCGGCAGCTGCCGAGCGCGCGCGAGAAGAAAACGCGTGAGGA
The DNA here is from genome assembly GCA_036274215.1 of Polyangiaceae bacterium. Classification (GTDB taxonomy): domain Bacteria; phylum Myxococcota_A; class Polyangia; order Polyangiales; family Polyangiaceae; genus PMG-095. Next base: position 6,733 of record DASUGE010000455.1, read on the forward strand.
AGCGGATCTCTTGCGCATGTTCGCCGACGCCTTCGCGACGCGACGCACGCATCCGGACGATCTCGCGCTCGCGCGCCGCCTTCTCACGCACGAGGACGCGGAGGCCATCATCGCCGGGCTCCTCCGCGACCACCTCGGCGCGCGCCCCGATGCGCTCGACGAAGCCACGGCGGCCCGGCGCGCACGGACGACCAACGCCGAGCCGCCGGAGCCCGCACCGGCGGCCCCTCGCGCGGAGGCACGGCGTGAAGGCCGCCGTCACGAGGGACGCGGCGACGGGCCACGTCATGAAGGCGGACGCGCTGACGGGCAACGCCCAGACGCCGGACGCGGAGACGGGCCGCGCCCAGACGCCGGACGCCGAGACGGGCCGCGCACTGAAGGAAGCCGGCGCGACGAGCCACGCCGCGGCGACCGCTCGCGCCGCGGCGAGCGACGCCGCGAATCCCAGGCCGAGCGGCACGCGACGCCCATCATCCCTGCCGGTATCGACGACAACGACGACGATCTACCCGGCTACGTGGCGACTCCCCTCCCCGCCGAGCATGCGGTAGCCGTACCGGCGACGAGCACGCAGGGCGACCCGAGTGCAACGAGCGGAGCACCCGCGAAGAGCGCCCCGCGCGCCGCGAGCAAGCCGCAAGACGACGTGGAAGGCGCCGACGAAGGCGCCGAGCCGACAGGTGAGGTCAGCGCCAACGAGATCTACGTGAGCGTCGGGCGTCGCGACGGTGCGAAGCCGAGCGACTTCCAGACGGTGCTGTCGAACGCCGGCATCGGTCCCGAGAGCACGGAGTACATCCGCGTGCGCCACCGTCACGCGTTCGTGAGCGTGAGCGTCGAAAAACTCGACCAGGCGCTGTCGGCGCTGAACGGCGCCGTGATCGCAGGGCGTCGCGCAAACGCCGAACGTGCCCGAAGAGCGTAGCGCAGAAATCCCCTTCGTTCAAGCCGGATGGCGCGTCCGCGCCGTTGACGGACGACACGTACCGAGAACGCGTTTCGTCAAGTGGGTAAGTGCGAAAAAATCGCGCTGAGCTCACGCGCTGAATCGTTGCTTGGTCGCGTGAGAACGGCTAACTCATGATGAAGAGATGCCCCGTCGCGCGGTCGAGAGATTGGTTTCTGACGTGAGCTGGGCCATGTCGCGCGGCCTGCCCAAGCGGGACCTCGTAGCCATGCTCAAGCGACTGATCGCGGAGGCGCCAGCTGGGTCTGCCGAGCAAGATTTCGCGAAGCTCGAGCTCTCGGAGCTCAGCGTCGGTGACGAGCCCTTCCGCGCCGCGCGCCTGGCGCTCGATGTGCTCAAGGGGGGTCCGGAGCCGCGCGCGTTGGGCGTGCTCGGCATCGCGCACAGCATGCTCGGTAACTTCCGCGCGGCGCGCCGCGCGTACGAGCAGGCCGTAGCGCTCGAGCCCGACCACCCCGCCTACCGCCACAACCTCGGCCACCTGCTCGACGTTGCCTTCGAGCGGCCCCGCGACGCGCTCCGCCACCTCGCCGTCGCCCGCCGCGCGCGGCCGGACGAGCCCGCGATCGTCACGTCCGAAGCGCACGCCCTCGCGCGCTCCGGCCAGGCGGCCAGAGCCGTCGATCTTCTCGTGCAAGTCCTCCGCTGGACCGCTGACGACGCCCGCGCGCGCGTCGCCGAATGGGTCGAAGGTCGCTCGGCCGCTCGTTAGATCCCACGGGCTGACCGCAAACCGACACCGCGCCCCCTTTGCGGAGCAGCGCTCCGGAACTATCGATCCGGCCATGAAAAAGGCCGCCCTCACGCTGTGGCTCGCCACGGCCACGCTCGCACCGGTCGCCGGCGCGCAAACGCAAGCTCCGAAACCACCGGTTCCGGCGCCGGCGCCCGCCCCCGTTCCCGGGTCTGCCGCGCCGCCGGCTTCTGCCGGCGCGTCGGGGCGCGACGCGGATCCGACGCTGCCGAACGTCGAGGATCCGATGCTCGCGCCGTCACCGCCGCCGCAGCACGTGCTGCAATCGTGGCGCGAAGCGCTCGGCCTGGTGCGCAGCCGCTCGGTGCCGTACCGGACGGCGCTCGCTCAGATCGACGTCGCGCGCGCGAAGTCACGCGAAGCGCTGGCGGCATCCTTGCCGACGCTACAGAGCACGGCGTTCAACACCTATGCCCGTTACGAAATTCTCCGCGGCACGGGCATCAACTACACCGTGGTTCCACCAGTGGTCGTATCGTTGCCGGATCCTCCGGTCACTCTGGGCGCAGGCCTCACGTTGAACGTCCCCTTGTTCGCCCCGAAGGCCTGGTACGACCGAGGCACCGCGGAGCGAGCCATTGACTATGCGGCGCTCAACAGCAAGGAAGCGGAGCGTCAGGTCGTCGCTTCTCTTGCCGATACCATCGTCGCAGCCGTCACGGCCGAGCGGCTCGCTGACGTCACGCGGGTCTCGCTGCAGAGTGCGCTCTCCACACTCGATTTGAATCGGCGGCGCTCCGCGCTCGGAGCCTCGAGCTCGCTCGACGTGCTGCGTGCAGAGGGCGAGGTGCAGACCGCGCGAGCGCAGGTGGTGTCCGCCAACGAGACCCTGCTCCGTGCGCGCGAATCGTTGGGGCTCGCGCTCGGCTACTCGGAGGGATGGGCCGTCAACCCGGACGTACACCTCGACGCACTGGGGGCGGACGCACGAGCGACCTGTCACCAAGAAACCGACGTGAGCAAGCGTTCGGACGTTCGTGCGGCCGCGGCCAACGTTGGGCTCGTCGAGCGCGCGAAGGGCAGCGTCGATTGGGCTTTCTGGCCCACGCTCACGGCCAATTCGGTATTGCAGACGCAGAACGTCCGATTCGGCACCCAGAACAACGTATCCTGGACCGTCAGCGGCATTCTCACGTGGATGCTCTACGACGGCGGCCTGCGCTACGGCCAGAAAGACGAAGCGGAAGCGAATGCACGCGTTGCCCGCGAGCAACTGTCCGACACGCGCCGCCGCGCAGAGCTTCAGGTGACGCAGGCCTTCCGCTCGGTAACGGTCGCGGAGACGAACCTCGCCGTCAGCACGAAAGGTCGAGAGATTGCGGCCGAAACGGCGCGCCTCGCGCGCGTGGCGTTCATCAACGGTAGCGGAACCAGCTTCGATCTCGTCGACACGGCGAGTAAGCAGCGTCAGGCCGAGATCGATCTCACGGTGAAGCAGTTCGAGCTCCTCCGCGCGAAAGTCGCCGCGCTGCTCGCGCTTGCGAGCTGCGACATCTAGTTACGGGGGCGGCACGCGCCGCCCCCCTCCGCCTGCGCCAGCTCGTCGGAGTCTCCCCCCACGCGACACGCCGCTCTGCGGCGTCTACTCGCCGTCCCAGTAGTCGAGCCCCGTCTCCGCGCGTCCTACGTAGCGGAAGCGCTCGGGTTTGCCTTCCTCGTTCGGGTACTCGGCGAGCACGCCGAATTTGCCGCTGTCCGGGTACTCGACGAGCTCGGCCGAGAGCTTGGTGCTGACGGCGAGGTACTTGAGCTCGACGCTGCCCGTGTTGATGATCTGATGCGCGTGGCTCTTGCCGCCCGGCGGGCACGCGATCACGTCGCCCTGCGTGATGGCGTAGCGCTCGGGGCCGATCCGCACTTCGCCCGTTCCCTCGATGACGAAGAACATCTCCTCGTTGACGCGGTGCGCGTGGAACGGGAACGCGCGCTTGCCCGGCGGCACCACAGTGAGGTTGTAACCGAGCTTCTGTGCGCCAATCTTCACGCCGATCGCGGCCATTTTCGAGCCGAAACGCTCGTCGTGCGACATGTCTTTGAGCTCGAGCTCGCCAATGTTCAAGATGGGTCTCATCTCGTGCCTCCTCGCTCCCGAATAGCACGCGGCCGAGCGAGATCCGGTGACGTCGTGGTAGCCTCGGCGCGCGCATGGCGGGTTACTCGGGAACGCCACTCCCCCAAAAGCTCGGGATCAAGCCGCTTCACAGCGTCGCGTTGCTCGGCGCGCCCGCCGGGTTCGCTCGCGTGCTCGGCACGCTGCCTTCGGGCGTGAAGACCGTGAGCGCGCTCGAGGGGCGCGCGCCCTTCGACGTGATCGTCTTGTTCGTCACCTCCGCCGCCGAGCTCAACCGGCGCTTCGTCCCGACGGCGAAGCGCTTGAACCCGAGCGGCGGTTTCTGGGTGGCCTGGCCGAAGAAAGCGTCCGGCGTGCCGACCGACGTGACCGAAGACGTCGTGCGCGCGGTCGCCCTCGACGCGGGGCTCGTCGACAACAAGGTTTGTGCCATCGACGACACCTGGTCGGGGTTGCGCAACGTGGTGCGGCTCGCCGATCGACCGAAGGCGCCGCGCACCAATCCCGCGAAGGGCGCGCAGGCCGCCCCGAAGCGCCCGCGTCCGTAAACTCCGCGGGAATAGCGCCGGGGACGGGGCGGTTGGCCTCGCGGTGGCCCAAATTAGGGGGTCGCAATTTCGCGGACCAGGCAGTAGCGTGAGCGCTGTGACGTCTCGCCGGGACCTCGTTTTTTGGGCGCTTTTCGCGCTCACCGCGGCGGTCTTCGCGTTCGAGATCGGGTTCGTCTTCCTCAAGGTGCCGGAGGCCCAGGCGGGCTCGGGCGGCGTCGCCCAGAAGATCTTCTACTTCCACGTGCCGGCCGCGTACGCGATGTACCTGTCCGGCGGCGTCGGGTTCCTCGCGAGCGCCCTCTACCTGTACGGCGCGACCGATCTGCGCGACGCGTGGGCGAAGGCCGGTGCGGAGTGCGCCGTGTGCTTCGGCTCACTCGTGCTCACGAGCGGACCGCTCTGGGCGAAGAAGGCGTGGGGCGTCTACTGGACGTTCGACCCGCGCCTCACGACGCTGCTCCTCACGGTGCTCATCTACGCGGCCGTCGTCATGCTGCGCGTCTTCGGCGGGAGCGGCGAAGCCGAGCGCCGGTTCGCCGCCGCGCTCACCGTGCTCGGCACCGTGACGCTGCCGATCGTGCACTACTCGGTGCAAAAGTGGGGCGGCAACCACCCGACCGTCATCACCAAGGGCGGCGGCGGTCTCGGCCATCCGGACATGAAGCTCGCGCTCGGGATCGGCTTTTTCGCCATGACGTTGCTCGCCGCGCTCCTTTTGTGGATGCGCGCGCGCCTGAATTTCGCAAGCAGTCGGCTTGCCGCGGCGGAGGAGGCCGCGGCCGCGGCCGGCATCGGAGAAACGACGTGACAGCTCAAACAGCGGCTCCCGACCCGAGCTCGCGTTCTCAAGAATTTGCCCCCGTGCAGGGCGGTGGCGACTCGACCAGCGCCGGCGCGCTGCTCGTCGTGGCCTATCTCGTGATGTGGGCGCTCCTGCTCGGCTTCTTGGGGCTCGGCTGGCGCCGCCAAGGCAAGCTCGAAACCCGCCTTTCCGAGCTCGAGCGCAGCGTGGCCGGGAAAGCGCCCGGCGCGTGACGGTCGAACATTTCATCTACATTCCGGGCGTCGCTTTGATCGCCCTCACGATCGGTTACCTCATGGGCGCGCGCGCGGCGCGGGCAGAGGTCGCGCGCGCGAAGAAGAAGCTCAAGGAGTAGGACCATGCTGGATTTCTCGCTCTCGGACGACCAGAAAGCCCTCATCGACGCCGCGCGACGCTTCTCGCGCGAACGCATCGCTCCCGTCGCGGCCGAGTGCGACCGCGAGGCGCGCTTCCCGAAAGACGTGTTCGTCGCCGCACACGAGCTCGGCCTCGTGAACGCGACGGTAGAGCCCGAGTACGGCGGCCCGGGCCTGCACGAGATGGACAACGCCCTCATCGCCGAGGAGCTCGCCTGGGGCTGTACCGGCATCCAAACGAGCTTGCTCGCCAACACGCTCGCCCTCACGCCGATCCGCCTCGGCGGCAGCGAAGAGCAGAAGAAGAAGTACCTCGGCATGCTCACGGCCGAGCCGCTCTTCGCGAGCTACTGCACGACGGAGCCAAGCGGCGGCAGCGACGTCGCGGGCCTGAAGACGACGTTTCGCGCCGTCGGCGACGAGTTCGTCCTCAACGGCGAAAAGTGCTGGATCACGAACGCGAGCCTCGCAAGCTTCTACGTCGTGTTCGCGACGAGCGACCCCGCGAAGCGTCACAAGGGCATCGCCGCGTTCATCGTCGATCGCGACACACCGGGCCTCAAGGTCGGCAAGCACGAAGACAAGATGGGCCAGCGCGCGAGCGACACGGCAGCCGTGCACTTCGAAGACGTGAAGATCCCCAAGGCGAACCTCATCGCCCCCGAAGGTGAAGGCTTCAAGCTCGCGATGGAGACCTTCAACCAGACGCGCCCCGACATCGGCGCGATGGCCACCGGGCTCATGCAGCGCTGCCTCGACGAGTGCATCGCCTACGCGAAGGAGCGCAAGACCTTCGGCGTCGCGATCTCCGAGCACCAGCTCGTGCAGGCCATGCTCGCCGAGATGGCCATCAGCACGGAGGCGACCCGCCTGCTGTACCAAAAGGCCGCCTGGAACCTCGACAACGGCGTGCGCGATCCGATCGTGTCGGCCTACGCCAAGGCCTTCGGCGCCGACCGAGCGATGCAGACGGCCGTCGACGCCGTGCAAGTCTTCGGCGGCAACGGCTACGTCCGCGACTACCCGGTCGAGAAGCTGATGCGCGACGCCAAGGTGCTGCAGATCTACGAAGGAACGAGCCAGATCCAGCGCTTGGTCATCGCCCGTAGCTTGACCCGGTAGCCTCAGAAAGTACGGTTCAAGGCGTGTTCGGGTTCTCGTTCAGCGAGGTCGTCCTCATCGGCGTCGTCACTCTGGTGGCGGTCGGACCCCAGCGGCTGCCCGGGCTCCTGAAGAACCTCGCGACGTGGATCCGCAAGCTCCGCAAGATGACGACCGACGTCCGCCAGCAGACGGGCATCGACGAGCTCCTGCGCGCGGAAGGTTTGCACGGCGGCCTGAACGAGCTCCGCAGCATCATGCGCGGCGGGGGCGCCCCAGCCCCGGCTCCGGCCCCCTACCGTCCGCCGGAGGATCCGTACGGTCACATCGAGATCGACATTTCGCGCGAGTACCCGCCGGAAGGCCCCGACGCGAAGGGAGCCATCCCCGACGATCTCGCCGCAGACGCGCCCGGCGTGACGACGCCCGTGGCCACGACGGCTCCGGTTCCGCCCGCGGCGCCCCCTGCCCCGCCGGCCCCCTCCGCCTCGGCGACGCCTGAAGGGACTCCTGGTACGACGCCTGGCGCGACGCCATGAGCAAGCTGCCCGAGCAAGACCCGAAGAAGAATCCGATGCCCGAGGAGAGCGAAGGCGAGGGAATGACGCTCTGGGAGCACCTCGAGGAGCTCCGCTCGCGTCTGATCAAGATGATCCTCGCCTTCGTGGTCGGCGGCATCACCGCCTGGACCCAGAAGGATCGGCTGATCATCATCATCACCGAGCCGTTCATCCAGGCATGGAAAGAGGGCGGGCACGAGACCGGGGCAAAGCTCACCTACCTCGCGCCGGCCGCTCGCTTCATCGCCGAGATCCGCATCGCGATGATTGCCGGGCTGATTTTCGCACTGCCGATCATGCTGTGGCAGGTCTGGTCGTTCATCGCGCCGGGCCTCTACTCGAAGGAGAAGCGCTACGCGGCTCCCTTCGTGATCGCGTCGTGCGGCCTGTTCGCCGGCGGCGGCTACTTCGGTTGGAAGTTCGCCTTCCCGCTCGCGTTCAAGTTCCTGCTCGGCATGGGGGACAAGGTCGGCGAGCTCACGGTCGAAGCGAACATCACGATCAACGATTACCTCGAGTTCGTGAGCCGCATGCTGATCGCCTTCGGCGTCGCGGCCGAGCTGCCGGTGCTCGTGTTCTTTTTGTCGGTCGCCGGGCTCATCACGTACAAGCACATGCTGAAGTTCTTCCGGTACTTCCTCGTGCTCGACTTCATCATCGCGGCGGTGATCACGCCCCCCGACATGATGAGCCAGCTCCTGCTCGCGATCCCCCTCGCCTTGCTCTACGGCGTGTCGATCCTCGTGGCCTGGATCTTCGGCCGGAAGCCGGGCGCCGAGCCGCCGGCCGAAGCCGCGTGAGACCGCGTCAATCCTCGCGCGCGTACGGCTCGCCGCGCAGGATGGTGAACGCCCGGTAAATCTGCTCGAAGAGCAGCACGCGCGCGAGCCTATGCGGCAGCGTGAGGCTCGAGAGCGACAGCCGCGCGTGCGCGCCGTCGAGGAGCGCCTTCGGAATGCCCTCGGCGCCCCCGAGCACGAACGCGACGTCGCCTTTGCCTCGCCTGCCCCAGCGCTCGAGCCGTGCGGCGAGCTCCCGG
>DASUGE010000456.1:0-3978 GCA_036274215.1 Polyangiaceae bacterium
GCAGCGGATTTGCTCGAGAATCCGGCGCTGGTCGAGCAAGCGCGCGTCGAGCACCAGCAGGCTCGCGCGCAGTCGCTGCATGGGTGAAGCGGACGCCGCGGAAAGCGACGCGGCGCTCGTCGCGCGCATGGCCCGCGGCGACCGGGCCAGCGCGAGCAGGCCCGCGGCGTGCCGGTCTAGGGTGTACTGTCGTCGGCCCATGTCCGCCCACGTGCTTTCGAAGGCGTCGTTTCTCGTGGCGATGGCCGTCGTCTCCTGCGGCGGCGGTGCGGAAACTGCGCCGCCGCCGAGCGCTCCGGCCCCGGTACCCGCGCCGGCACCGAGCCCCGAGCCGGTCGCTTCGAGCGCGCCACCCGCAGACTCGGCGGCGACAGCGGATGCGCCCCCGGCGGCAGCCCCGGCCGAGGAGGCTCCCGCGCCGAGCGACGCGCAACGCGACATCAAGTACATCCAGACGCCGGAGGGACTCAGAGTCGAGATCCTGGGGGTGAAGTTCGTGCCGAAGGTCGAAGCGGTGCGCACACCGGCCGGCTTCGCCGTGAAGGTGCTCGTGAACGCGACGGCGAGCGAAGCGCGCACGCTGCTGGCTCCCAAGGCCGGGCCGCTCGCTTTCGCGGGCAGCATCAAGCGCGCCGGCAAGGCCGAGCCGGAGACGTTCGGCGACGAGCGCTCGGGTGACGGCGAGCAGCCGCTCGGCGAAGGCACGACCGTGAAGCTCTCGCGCGAGTGGCCCGGCAAGATGAAGGTGCAGCCGCTGGGCAACGGCGACGTGCTCGAGCTCGATGTCGCGCTCTGGGGCCTCGGCACGTCCGCGAGCGATCGCCGCGCGGTGAAGCAGTTTTTCCACGTGAAGGCCAAGGTCGAGAAGTGGAAAGGCAGCGCCCGCGTCGAGGTGCCGCCGAACATGAAGGGCAAGTGATGGTTCGTCCTCGAGCACTCGTCGTGATCGCTTTTCTCGCCGCCGCGTGCGGTGGCTCGAAGGAGCCGGCCGAAGCTCCCGCCTCGAAGAGCGGGCCGAGCGGCGACGACAAATCTGCTGACGGCGCGGCGGAGGCGAACGATTCCGCTGACGGCGACCCGAAGCCCGCCGCGGCCGCGAGCGGCATCCCCAAAGAATGCGCCAAGAAGGGCGGCACCTGCGTGCCGCCGAAGGCCTTCGTGCAGAAGCTCTGCGCCGGGAATTTCCCCTCCGTCGGGCTCTATCTGTTCGCAAACAAGTCCCCGTGGGCGCGCGGCTACCTGAAGGGGCGCACCAAGGCGTGGAACGCGTCGGGCGGCGCGTCCGACAACACCTGGCTCGAGTTCGACGAGGAGGTGCTCGTCCTCGCCGAGCGCAAGGCGGACCTGGGCGGCATGCAGGTGAGCGGCGCGGGCGCGAGCTACGACGCGCTCCGCTGGGACGGAAGCTGCGTGACGCTCTCGAGCGAAGAGGTGACGCTGAGTCCGCCGCCCTCGCCGAAGAGCTCGAAGGTCGAATGGCGCTTCCTCGACGACAACGTGCAGGAGGCGCTTCGCGCGAACGAGGCCGTCAACAAGGCGTATCTCGCGCGCCGGCAGGAGTGCAAGGGCGCGACGAGCGGCGACGTGAGCCTGAAGTGCGTCAAAGCCGACGAGAAGCTCAGCGCCGAGATCGTGAGCTACCTGCGCGGCGGCGGCTCGCTGCCGGAGCCGACGAAGCTTCCTTAGCGGCCATCAGTTGCAGTCGTCGAACGGGCTAACGAACTCGGTCTCGGCGGAGGCGTCGTTCTGTGGATTGCAGTCGCCGGGGGCGGTGATGCGGATGGTCAGGATGGTTTGCGCCGTGCTTCGCACGTGAATCGGCGCTGACAGCGCGCCGGGCTCGAGATCGAGCGTCACGAGCTCCGGAGCCGGCAGCACGAGGCTGCCGTCCGCGCCCTCCTGGGGCTCGAAGCTCAGCGTGGCCTGGCCAGTGAAGCGCGCGCTACCGCGGTTACCGACGATGATGGCGGAGGTGGACGCCCGGCACTCCCCGCACGCGCCTCCGGTCACCGGCCAGAGGTCGAAGCCCGTGCATTCGTCACGCCAATCGCCCTGCGCTTTGGCCCAGACGCTCGCCGCGCAACCGCACGCGTCGTCGCAGCCGCTGTGGTCCGGATCCTCTTGGCTGCAGGTCCCGAAGATGCAGACCGGTCGCGTCGTGGGCGGGGCGCAGGATGCCCCGGGCATGCTGCAGCCCGCAAGACCGGCGCAGCTGCCGCGCTCGAGCGCGGCGATCGCATCGCCGAGGTCCGCGACGGCGCCGGCATACACCGATTCGTACGCGCACGTGTGCGAACAGCTGAGGTCGACGGAAACGTTGACGCAGTCCTGATCCCGGTCGCACCCGCGCACGGCGGCTTGAAGCATGTCGCGCCGTGCGGAGGTGAGCGCGCCGACTCGCTCCTCGCATTCGAGCGGCCCCGGCTCCCACGGTCCGCCGATGCGCTCGAGTGTTACGCTCTCGCCCGCGGGGCCGGAGCCCGGACCCCAGCACCAGAGCGTGCGATCCGTCGCCGCGGCGCACGTTCGCTCGCTCCCGGCGCCGATCGCCGCGATCGGGGGGAGGCCGGCCACTTCGAGCGGGCGGGCCTCGCAGTAGTCGGCGCCGCAGACGGGGGAAGTGCGTGGCGGTGTGCCGACCGCGCCCGAGGTGTTCCTGCCCCAACAGCCCACTTTCGCATCGTTGCCGAGGGCGCACGCATGCGTCACGCCGACCGCGATCGCGCTCGCGTCGCTCGTCGCGTTTGAGAGGCCATGCTCTTGGAGCGCCATGCCGGTGCCGAGCTGGCCCACGCTGTCGTCGCCGAAGCAGCGCACGAGCCGGTCGGTTCCGAGCGTGCAGCCGAAGCCGCCCGGCACTGGTGAATCCCGAGTCAGGGCCATGGCTTCGAGAGGGCCCACGGAGCTCGCCGTCGTCAGCGTGAAGCTGCAGGAGGCGTCGCCGCTCGCGTTCGTCACGCACACGCCGCTCGCTCCCACTGCAAGGCTTCGCGCATCCGCGACGCCGCTGAGCCAATCGGCGAGCGCCTGGTCCACGTTGCCCCAGCAGCGCACCGTTCCGTCCGCGAGGAGCGCGCAGCTCCGGCCTCGGGCGACGCCGATGCGCACCGCGTTCGCGATGCCCTCGACGCGCTGGGGCTCCGGCTGGCACTCGTAGGAATCGCCGGCTTCTTCGGGCTTACGGCTCGGGCACGTGCCCGCAGGAGCGCTCGGGCTGCCCACTTGGCCCCCGTCGTTGAAACCCCAGCAGTACACGTCGCCCGCCGCCGTGAGCGCGCACGAGTGCTCCTCGTTGACCGCCACGGCGACGGGATCCGTGAGGTTTACGACGCGGCGCGGCGCGTCCACGGTCTCGTCCACGATGCCCGGCAAGAGCGCCGACGCTTGTCCGAAGATGTTGCTACCCCAGCAGTCGACGTGGCTCTCGAAGCCGTCATTCCATAAGTAGCAGGTGTGGCCGCCCGAGACGCCGAGCCGTTCGCCGTCGGGCACGAGCTCGCCCCCGATGGGCGCCCCCCCCGCGGCGCTGCCGCCGTTCGCTGCGCCGCTCGCACCCGCGCCGCTGCCTCCCGCACCGCCGCCTCCCGACATCTGCCCGCCCGAGCCCTGCCCGCCACTGCTTGCACCCGCTGCCGCGCCGCTGCCCCCGCCGCCTCCGGCGCTCGCCTCCGGCAGGCACGCGCCGTTGACGCAAACGAAGCCTTCGCCGTTCCTCGGGCAATCGGCAGTCGTCGTGCACTCGGCCGCGCACACATTCGCGCCGCTCGGCGTGCCGCAACCGAGCTCGTCGCTCGCGCGGCAGGTGCCGTCGCGACAAGCCTTCCCGTCTCCACAAGGCGTGGTGCAGGCGCCGCACCAGCACACGCCCTGCACGCCGCAATCGCCGTCGTCGTCGCAGCGGGTGAGCCAGTTCGTGTTGCTGCCGGTCGACCCCGCGCTGTGGCCGCATGCCGCGCTGAGGGCGACGAGGCCCCACGC
>DASUGE010000457.1:0-8926 GCA_036274215.1 Polyangiaceae bacterium
GAGCGCCACGCGCGCTCGCGCCCGCTCCAGCCGCCCCCGGTTCGCCACGCGCGCCGAAGCAAAGTGCCCCGGCGGCCGGAACGCCCGCGACGGAGCTCGCCGCGCCGCCCATGGAGTCGCCGGAGCTGCCACCGACGGCGGGGGCACCGACCCTGAACCCACCGGCCGATCTGCCGCGCGCCCTACGCCCCGCCGCACCGCCCAGCGCCTCGAGCGCAGGCGGGCTCGCGGCAGAGAGCACGCTGCTCGAACAGGCGCGGCGCTCGCTCGATTCGGCACCAGAGCGCGCGCTCGCGCTCGTGGGTGAGCACGCTCGAACGTTCCCGAGCGGACAGCTCGCCGCCGAGCGGCGCCTGATCGAAATCGACGCGCTCTACCGCGTCGGGCGGCGCACCGAGGCCCGCGCGCGCGCCGAGCGGCTCCTCGCGCAAGGCGGCGACGACCTCTATGTCGGTCGCGTTCGGCGCCTGCTCCAAAAAATGAGCGGCACACCGTGATGGTCGATGAAGTTTTCGGCAGCCTCGCGGGACTGACCGGAGTGTGGGGAGCTGTTCAACCAATCGAGAAGGAGATTCCAGCATGAAGCGCCTAGCCGTGGGGATTGCGCTCGCAGTCTTGTTGCCGAACTGCATCCAAGAAAACCCGGTCGCCGAGGAGCAGAAGACGGCAGAGCAGACGCTCCGCGAAAGCATCGCGCCGTTCTGCGACGACATCTGTCAGCGCGGACGAGCTTGCGACCTCGACTTCGACGAGGAGTGCCCCGACCAGTGCCGCGAGTACATGACCGTGTTCGTCGACCACGGTGAAGCGTGCGTGACGCTCGGCCAAAACTTCGAAACTTGCGTGACGGCCCGCCAGACCTGCGAAGAGCTCGCCAGCGTCGATGACTGCGACCAGAACGGCGAAGCGCACGACCAGTGCAAGCTGACGCCGAGCTCGGGGCCACCGTCCGCGAACCCGCCCATCTATTGCGCCGACGGGGGCGGCACGAGCGCCGGCAAGGCGCCGGGGGCGAACGGCGAGCCGCCGATGACGACGAGCTGCGACTCCTACTTCGAGGGCTGCTCCGACGGCGCGAGCCGGCGCGTGAGCTGCCACCCGGTCGACGGAGCGCTCGTGTGCAACTGCTTCCGGGACGGCGTCGTGAACGGCGTCGCCTTCACTCCGGCGAGCGGGGACTGCCCCTGGGAATACGACGAGGTCAACGAGCCCTGCGGGTGGAACTTGCAGTATTAGGGGTGTCCCGGCCGGATGAAGTGGGCCGGCTTGAAGCGTTCTGCCGGCAACGAGATCGGCGACGGCAGCGCCCGGCCTACCTCTCTCGCGCTGTTTGACGGGTGAGCTCTCGCCTGTTAGACGCGGCCTCTGCACGTTCGGCGCGGAGGCCGCATCGTCGTGAGCTCACCCCTGCTCGTTCGTTCGCCCAAAAATCCGATCCTCACCGGCCGCGATTTCCCCGCGGATTCCGGCATCAAGCGGGTCTTCAACTCGGGGGTGATCAAGGCCGGCAAGCGCACGATCATGGCTTGCCGCGTCGAGGACGCCGCGCTCCGGAACCGCATCTGGATCGCCGACAGCGACGACGGCTACCGGTTCGTGCCGCGCGCGCGGCCCGCGGAGCTGCCGGAGAGCGACCCCGAGTTCGCCGAGTACACGGCGGGCATGTACTACGACCCGCGCATCACCGAGCTCGACGGCGTCTTCTACCTGATGCACGCCGCGCACTCGGGGCACGGCTGCCGGCTGAGCCTGCTCAAGACGCAGGACTTCGAGCGCTTCGAGTGGCTCGGGCACGTCTCGGCGACCGACAACCGCAACGGCGCGCTCTTCCCGGAGAAGATCGGCGGGCTCTACGCGCGGCTGGAACGACCCAACACGGGTGGCTCCTTCGGCGACATGTGGGTCTCCTACTCGCCGGATCTCGTGTTCTGGGGCAAGGCGCGCTGCGTGCTCCGCAACGCGCAGGTGCGCTGGGCCTGGACGAAAATCGGCCCCGGCGCCGTACCAATTCGCACGCCGCAAGGCTGGCTCACGATCTTCCACGGCGTGCGCACGCAGTGCGCGCAACACTACGTCTACCAGCTCGGCGTCTGCCTGCTCGACCTCGCCGATCCGTCGAAGCTCATCGGCCTCGCTAAAGAAGCCATTTTGGAGCCCGAAGAGCCCTACGAGCTCGTCGGGCAAACGCCGAGCGTCGTGTTCACCTCGGGCGCCGTCGTCGAGCCGGACGGCGAGGTGAAGGTGTATTACGGCGGCGCCGACACCGTGCAGTGCGTGGCCACGGGCCGCGTCGATGCGCTCGTGCGGGCGTGCTTGCGCTAGCGCGCTCTCGAACGCGAGGCACGTTCCCCGGCGCGCACCTTGCCGGTCGACTGGCGGAGCACGAGCTCGACCGGCGCGATCTCGACCTTCACGAGGGTGTCGGTGCGTTCGACGAGCTCGATGAGGCGCGTCATGGCGCGCCGGCCCATGTGCTCGCGCACGACTTTGATCGTCGTGAGCGGCGGGTCGGTGTAGTTGCTCATCACGATGTCGTCGAAGCCGATCACGCTGAAGTCGCGCGGGACCTCGAGGCCCATTTCGTGCGCCGCGCGCAAAGCGCCTGCCGCCATCTCGTCGTTGGCGCAGAAAAGCGCCGTGAGCTTCTGTTTCTCGATCAGGTGACGCGTGGTTTCGTACCCGTCGCGGAACGTGAGCGTCTCCGCCTGCGCGACGTTGAGGCTGCGCGAAAACGGCCGTTCGAGCTTGTCGAAGGCCGCGCGAAACCCTTCGAGCCGCTCTTCGATGCTGCGGGCAGGGCGCTTCGGCACGACCATGGCCAGGCGCTCGTGGCCGAGACCGAGCAGATGCGAGGCCGCGAGCATGCCGCCCTTGCGGTTGTCGATCTGGACGGAGTTCAGGCCCTCCATGCGCGGGACCTCGTCGACCGCAACCACGGGGATGCCGAGCGCCTGAATGTCCTCCACCATGCGCGGCTCGATCCGCCGCATGAAGAGCACGCCGCCCGCGTTCTTCTCGCGCACGATCTTGGGCAGGCTCGGGTAACCGGCGTACGTGGTGTCCACGTACGAGAACAAGAGGTCGTAGTTACGCTCGAGCGCCTCTTTGATCGCGCCTTGCACGACGAACGAGTAGAAGGGGTTCGTGACGGTGTCGTCGTCCTTGTAGAAGACGAGGGCCACGTTCTGCACGCGACGGCGCGCGAGGGCCGCGGCAGCTGCGCTCGGGTGGTAGCTGAGCGCCCGCGCGGCTTCGAGCACGCGCGCGCGCACGGTTTCGCTGATCGCTTCCTTCGGATTTTGGTTCAGGACGAACGAGACGGTCGCGGTCGAGACGCCCGCTTTGCGGGCCACGTCTTTGATCGTCGCGCGCTTCACTGAACGCGGCCTGCGGCCGCCGCGCCCTTCAGCTCGCGACGGCAGTCGCCGTAGAGCACGAAGCGGGCGCCCGTCTCCTGCTGCTCGAAGCGGTACGCCGGCCCGCCGTGAGCCCGGTAGTACTCGATGCGCGCGAGCCGGTCGCTGCGGATCCCTTTGGCGAGCGCAAATTGCCAGATCGTCGAAAGGGAGCACTGCGGGTCCGGCAGCGGGTCGGGGGCCTTCGCGGCGCACGGCAGGTTCGCCTGATCGGCGTCCGCGACGAGGCCCTCGGTGCGGAGCTGGACGTCCTGGCGTCCGCACAACGGACGGCGCGGGAGCGGCCCGATCTCGCTGTCGGGCTGCGGCCCCTGGCCCGGCGCGCTTTGAAACGAATAGCGTGCCCGCCCCGGGCCTTCCGTCAGATCGATGGTGCCGTCGGGACGCACACCCTCGGCGATGAAGCCGCGCAGGAGGTTTCGCTTGGTCACGGCGCGCGCGCCGGCGAGCGTTCCCGTCACGTCGACCTTGTTGGGAAACCCGCGAATGCCCGCGGTGGTCGGCGGACCGGGCGGCGCGCTCGTTTCCGGCCGCGAGGCGTGCTTCGCCCATAGCGAGATGGCGATGCCGAGCATGAACGTGACCGCCACGATGGTCATGCCGATCCACTTGTCGCGCTGCCGCGTCACGACGGCACGCAGCACCGGATCGGACGCCGAGACCGGCGCGGGAGCCGGAGCAGGCTCCGGGGGAGCAAGCTCCAGGGGGAGTTCAGGCGGGCTCTCGGGGCTCGGCTCGAGCCGGACGGGCTCGGGCGGGGGTACTTCCGGGTCGCTCATCGGCAAGGGCGCTCGTCTACTACTATTGCGGGCAGAAGCCGAGCGCGCTACACAGTGCCCGCTCTTTCGGGCGCGTAACTCAGCGGTAGAGTGCGTCCTTCACACGGACGAAGTCGCAGGTTCGATCCCTGCCGCGCCCACCCGAAAGACCGCCGTTTTCTCGCCGTCAACGGCGGCTCGGGCGGCGGGGTCGAGCGAAGGCGTGATGAAATGCCATCGCCGCCTCCTTCGACGCCCCTGAATCCGCTTCCCGGGCGCTAGCCTGGCGTCGCGGCCCGTGCTCACGTCACGTACCCAAGAAATGACCAGAACCAATGCCTCGTCGACGCGCACGTCTCGAGGCCTTTGGTGCCGAGCTCAGATCACCGCGCTCTGCCTGGCCGCGGCGGGTTGCAGTGCGTCACGGGGACCCGGCACGAAGGTGAACATGCCGACGTACCTGTTCGGCACGCTCGGCGATCGCACGCTCGATCTCACCGAGCTCTGCGGCGGCAAGCCCACCGGCTCGGTGACCGTGTACCCGACGACGGCCACCGTCGGCCTCGGCATTTTGACGCTCGGCACGTACACCCCGCTCGAGGTCCGCGTCGAGTGCAGCGCGCCGGCGAACCCCCCGCCACGACGCGCGACGCGCTGAGCCCATGCCCGTGCTGCGCGCCATCGCCACGCTCCTCCTCTCGCTGCTCGCGACGGGCTGCATCGAGACGCGCCTCTACAGCGGGCTGCCACCCGGCGACCCGCCGAAGGGCTACGAAAACCGCTGGCACGTTTCGTACCTGTTCGGGTTGGAGGAGGGCAGCGGCCCTTACGATCTCGACGCGCTCTGCCCGAGCGGCTGGTCCGAGATCACGGTGACTCCCGACTTTTTTACGAGCGTCGCCGGGCTCATGACGTTCTACCTTTACACTCCGAACCGCGTGACCATCGTTTGCGCGCGCCGCATCTCGATCGAGCGACCGAGCCCGCCCGGAGCCGTGTCTCCGGAGAAAGAGGTGCAGCCATGAGCCGCCGGCGCTATTTCGTGGGGGTCGGCTCGCGCGAGATGACGGTCGACGTCGAGCGCCTGCCCGACGGCACGTTCCGCGCTCACGTGGCCGGCGAAGAGAAACCCCGCGAGCTCGCCGTGCTGCGCGAAGGACCAAAGGCGGCGCTGCTCGCCGGCGCGCAAGTGCTCGAGGTGTTCGGCAGCGCGGCACAGGGGCAGAAGCTCACGACAGGGCCCGCTCGCCAGCGCATCGCCGTGGCCGAGCGGTCCCAGAGCGCGACGCGGGCCGGCGCGACGGGTGCGGTCGAGGCCGCGATCCGCGCGCCCATGCCCGGGCGCGTGCTCAAGGTGCTCGTGGCTCCGGGAGACACGATCGCGCTCGGGGCGGGCGTCGCCATCGTCGAGGCCATGAAGATGGAAAACGAGCTTTCGGCACCGCGCGCGGGGACGGTGAAGCGCGTGCTCGTCGGCGTCGGTGATACGGTCGAGCGCGACGCCGTGCTCGTGGAGCTCGAGTAATGCCGAAGAAGATCGCGCTGGCAGCCCTCCCGACCCCTCTCTTTCACCACGACCGGCTCGACGCGCTCTGCGGGACCGAAGTCTGGGTGAAGCGCGACGACATCAGCGCGAGCGGCGCGGCGGGCAACAAGATCAGGAAGCTCGAGTACCTCGCCGCCGCCGCCCTCGAGCGTCACGCTACGACGCTCATCACGTGCGGCGGTCAGCAGTCGAACCACGCGCGCGCCACGGCCATCGTCGCGGCCGAGCTCGGGCTCAAGGCGCTGCTCCTCTTGCGCACGGCCGATCCCGCCTCCCCGCCCCCAGCGGTCGGCAACCTGATGCTCGACTATCTCGTCGGCGCCGAAGTCCGCTTCATCACGCCGGCCGAGTACCGCGAGCGCGATCGCTTGATGGCGGCTGCCGCCGGCGCGCTCGAGGAACGAGGAGAGCGGCCCTACGTGATCCCCGAGGGCGGCTCCAACGGCTTGGGCTCACTCGGCTACGTCGACGCGATGGCGGAGGTGCGCGCGCAGCTCGACGCCGGGCTCGCCGGCGGACCGCGCGCGTTCGACGCCGTCGTGCACGCCTGCGGCTCGGGCGGCACTTCCGCCGGAACGGCGCTCGGCGCCCGACGTTACGACATCGCTCCGGTAACGCACGCGATCGCCGTGTGCGACGACCGCGCGTATTTCGAGGCGGTCGTCGGACGCATCATCGAGGAAACGGCGACTCTGATGCCGGAGCTCGACGTGACGGCTCGTCCCGTCATCCACGACGCCTGGAAGGGGCCGGCGTACGGACTGGCAAGCGCCGAGCAGGCCGCCTTCATCGTCGAGGTGGCCCGAAAGACGGGCTTGCTGGTCGATCCCGTCTACACCGGCAAGGCCTTGTTCGGGTTGAGCCGAATGGAGCCGAGGCCGAAGCGCGTGTTATTTTTGCACACGGGCGGGTTGCCGGGGTTACTTGCACAGGCGGAGAGTTTTGTGAATTTCTACTGATGACTGCGCCGCGCTTCAGGATGTAGTCATGTGCCCGCTTATTTGGGTCGTTCGATAACTTCCGTGAGGGTCTTCCGGAAAGCCTTGGTTTTGGCCATGAACAACCTGGCTCTGGCGGCGTCGTCGAGGAGATCGTGCTTCTCGCCAGGGTCGTTCTTCAGGTCGAAGAGGCCGAGAGCGCGGCCGCCGCTCGTGATGAGCTTCATGTCGTCTTCGATATAGGCCTCGCGCGAGTCGTTGTAGGGGCCGGCCGGCATGTCGCAGTAGACGATGCGGGGCGCCGCCTCGTAACCGGTTGGCGCCAGCACGTCGGGGAGCAGCGAGACGCCGTGGAGCGGCGGCTTCTCCGCCTCCGGCGCGGGTAGGCCGAAGATATCGAGGATGGTGGGCACGATGTCGATCGCGCCGCGGCGCACGCTGATGCGGCGCGGCGTGGCCCCCGGCACGTACACGACGAGCGGCACGCGAATCAGCTCTTCCCAGAGCTCGAAGCCGTGACGGTAGAGCCCGTGCTCGCCGAACGCCTCGCCGTGGTCGCTCGTGATGATGACGATGGTGCGCTCGGCGAACGGGCGCTTCGCGAGCGCGTCGAGCACACGTCCGAAGTGGTGATCGACGAACGCGAGCTCGCCGTCGTAGAGCTCGCGCCCGTGGTGGCCGAAGTCGAACTCCTTGTGCGGCACGTACTCGGCGTGGGCGTCGATGTAGTGGGACCAGAGGAAGAACTGCTGCTGCTCGAGCTCGGGGCGCTCGAGCTCTGCGATGATGCGATCGCTCAGGGCGTCGCCGTTCGACGTGCGGTCGCCCTCGATCGGCTGATCCGCGGGGGTCGCCCGGGTGTCGACCACGTCGTAGCCGCGCTCGAAGCCGTAATTTTTGAAGAAGTACCAGTGACCCTGCACGCTCAGCGTGCGAATGCCGGCCTTCTGCAGGCGCTCGGAGACGAACACGTCTTCCCGCGTGAAGCGGTTGAAATGCAGCCAGCCGCGGTGCGTCTCCGAGCCGTAGTGGCCGATCAGCATCGGCGCGAGGCTCTTGCTCGTGTACGAGGCGAGCGAGTACGCGTTCTCGAAGACGGCGCTCTTCTTCGCGAGCTCGTCGAGCCGGGGCGAGACATTGCGCTTGTAGCCGAGGAATCCAAGGTCGGCGCGCGTCGCGTCGATCGTGACGAGCATCACGTTCGGACGCTTCGGCAGACTGTCGTGCACGAACGCGCTCTCCGCGGCCGGCAGCGCGGCCGCCGGCGCGGGCACGGCGACGGCAAGGGCGTCCGAGCCGGAGCAATCCTCATCGATGCCGTTGCCGGGCACGTCGTCGGCGGACGGTCCGATCTTCGGATTGCCTTCGGCGCAGTCGCCGCCCCCGAACCAAGCCGACGCGCCGTCGTGGTCGCGATCGCTCAGGCGGCGCACGGCGGCGAGCAGCGGCTTTCCGAGCGGCGCGTGCCGTTCGACGGAGAGCGCGACGTGGCGCTCGAAACCCCTCGCTGCCGCGTACGGGAAGAGCGCAAGCGCAAGAACGAGCGCCGCACCTGCGTAAAGGAACGCCCGTGCCCGCCGTTCGACCGGCGGTACGGCGAGCGCGGATCCCATCAATATAAGGACGAGCGTCACCGCCCGCAAATCGAGCTCCTGCCGCCGAAAAACGCCGAAAACGGCCAGGGTACCGCCCGCGCCGCTCGTCGTCCCGAGGGCGATGAGCAAGATGGCAGCGAGCACGAATCCGGCGAGGGATGCGACGCCGACGCGCACCGGATCCGGCGACCAGCTCGGGAAGCGGTCCTCCACGAGCACCCCCGCGCCCGTCGCGACGAGCGTCGTGATGCCGGCGCCCCCGAGCGCCGCGAGGGAAAGCACGGCGCCACTCGCGAGCGTCGTGTCGTCGCCGGCCAGGATCCTGAGGGCGATTCGGGTGACGACGATGAGTGCCAGAACCGCGCCGAGCGCTGCGACGATGAGGCGCACGGAAACCTCGCGGCGCTCCGTGGCCCCGCGCGCGCGCAGGTTCCTGAGCTTTTCGCCGACGAGCGGGAACTCCGGGGGGAGCAAGAGCTTGGCGCCCACGGCCGACAGGACGCCGAGGAGGACGGCGAGCGGCGCAATCAGCCCGAGCTCGGCGAGGAGCATGCGCGGGCCGGGAACGCCCTCAGCGGCGTAGGCGGCGTCGATGCCCGTGACGACGACGGCGCCGAGCGCCGCGCCTCCGAGGGTCGAAGCGAGACGCGCGCCGAACGAGCGCGGATCGAGC
>DASUGE010000458.1:0-6933 GCA_036274215.1 Polyangiaceae bacterium
GAGCTCGCTGGGGCTCGGCTTGCCGGTGCCAATGTCGAAGTGTCGGTATACCTGCACGCTGTCGGCGCTGACGATCTCGCCGCCGCGCTCCTCGGCCAGGCGCACGGCGAGCTCGGTCTTGCCGGACGCGGTCGGCCCCACGACGACGAGGAGGGGCGGAGGATCGGACGTCTCGGCGTCGGCCACGTTCGCTCGGAGCATATCGCGCAAACCGCAGGCGCCGCGCGCTAGCGCCGGCCGACCTTGCGCTCGAGCTCGGCCCACGACGTGAACGTGACGACCGGACGCCCGTGCGGGCAATGTCCCGCAAAATCGGCCTGATCGAGCGACTGAAGCAGCGCCTTCGCCTCGGTCGCCGACAGCGGGTCGCCCGCCCGAATCGAGCCGTGACACGCCATGGTCGCGAGCGCCAGATCCACCGCCGCCGAGAAGCCGCGCCCGCCGCCGCGCGAGACCTCGCTCAAGAGATCGCGCAAGAGGCGCTCGGCGCTCGCTCGCTGCAGGAGCTTCGGCACGGCGTGGATGCTCACGCTCTCGGGGCCGCGCACGCGCACGTCGAGGCCCACCTCCGCGATTTCTGTAGCGCGCTGCTCGACGAGCTCCGTCTCGAGCGGCGTGAGGTCGATGACCGCCGGAAATAGTAGCGCTTGCGAGGGTACCGCGCGCGACTGGTACTCGCGACGCAAGCGCGTGAACGTCACGCGCTCGGCCGCCGCGTGCTGGTCGAGCAGGTACACGCCCTCTTCGCCCTCGCAGAGGAGGTACGTCTGGCGCAGCTGCGCGACGAAACGCAGCGCCGACCACTTGATCCCGGGGCTCGGCTCGAGGGGCGCCGCCGCCGAATCGCGCAACGTGTGCGCTTCGCTCGGCGGTGGATTGGCGGGCCACGAGCCGGGCGAGGCTTGCGTGGGCGGCGCGGGAGGATCCGGCTCGCGCGAGTCGGCGACGCTCGACGGCGGACCCGCGGTTCCCCAACGCGCCACGTTGAGGGTCGGTGACGGCGCGCTCGCCGCGCGGCGGCCCCACGTCCCGCGCTCGGGCGTCGGCAGCGAGAACGCCGTCGTGAGCGCCTTCGAGAGGATGGCGTAGAGGGCGTCGCTCGTCGCGCGCGGATCGGCGAAGCGCACCTCCGCTTTTTGAGGGTGCACGTTCACGTCGACGAGCTCGGGCGCCAGGTCGAGGAAGACGACCCCACGCGGGTAACGGCCGCGCTCGAGCACGCTGCCGTACGCCTGCGCGATCGCGACGAGCAGCGCCCGATCGCGCACCGGTCGATCGTTCACGAACAGCCGCAGACCTGCTGCACCCGCGCGAGCTGCTTCCGGACGCGACAGAAACGCCTCGACCCGTAACGGCCCGCGCTCGCCGCGACACGCCGCGAGCTCGTCCTCGGCGGAGACGCGACGCACGCGCTCCTCGCGGTCCTTCGCGCGCAAGAATTCGCGCACGAGGCGCCCGTCGCGCGTGAGCGTGAACGTGAGCGTCGGCCGCGACAAAGCCGCGTTTTCGAGCACCTCGGTCACGTGCCCGCTCTCCGTGCCGGTCGAACGCAGGAACTTGCGCCGCGCCGGCACGTTGTAGAACAGGTCCCGCACCTCGAGCCGCGTGCCCGGTGCGACCCCAATCGGTCCGACGCTGCGCCCCTCCGCGGGCGCGATCACGATCTCGATGCCCGA
The DNA here is from genome assembly GCA_036274215.1 of Polyangiaceae bacterium. Classification (GTDB taxonomy): domain Bacteria; phylum Myxococcota_A; class Polyangia; order Polyangiales; family Polyangiaceae; genus PMG-095. Next base: position 1,677 of record DASUGE010000458.1, read on the forward strand.
CTCCGCCGCTCGCTCGCGCGTCGAGAGCGTGAGGCGACTCACCGAGGCAATGCTCGGCAATGCCTCGCCACGAAAGCCGTAGCTCCGGATCCGCTCGAGATCTTCGAAGCGCACGAGCTTGCTCGTGGCGTGTCGCTCGAGCGCGCGCTCCGCGTCGTCGGGCGCCATGCCCTCACCGTCGTCGGCGACGACGATCGCCGCAATCCCGCCGCCCTCGATCGTCACGTCGACGCGCGTCGCGCCGGCGTCGATCGCGTTCTCCACCAGCTCCTTCACGACGCTTGCCGGACGCTCCACGACCTCCCCTGCCGCGATCTGGCTCGCGAGCTCGGGCGAGAGGACGGCGATGCGCGACATGGGGCCGCGAATCGTCGCACGAAGCGCGCTCGTTCGCAGCAGCGAGCCGCTCCCCCTCACGGGCGCCCGTCGCCGAACCGCTCCCGCGCAGGCTAACGCGCCGCGACGGCCTGCGCCTCCGCGCCCACGCAAGTGCTCACGAGCGCACGCACCCCCGCTTCACGCGTGAGGCCAAGCCGCCGCCCCGTCTCCTTGCCACCGTGGAAGATGACGAGCGTCGGCATCCCGCGGACGCCGTAGCGAGCCGCAAGCTCCGGGCACTCGTCCGTATCGACTTTGACGACGGCGGCGCCGAGCGCTCCCTCCGCCATCTGCTCGAGAATCGCTGCCTGGAGCTTGCAGGGACCACACCAGGTCGCGGTGAAATCCACGAGGACCGGTCCTTTGGCCCCGAGCACCAGCTCGTCGAAATTCAGCTCATTCGAAACTTGCACGTTCTCCGATGCCATTCGGCACCTCCTTGCCGGGAGAGGTGTTGGGCGCCACGTTCATTACGAACTCGCCTGCGTGTAATCGTGGGCCGGGTCGACACCTCACCCTGTGGCAATGGCGGTCCCGACCGAACCCAGCACGAACGTCCCCGCCGCGCGCCTCCCGAGCGGGGACGACGCCCTCGAGACCATTTCCCGACTCGCCCAGGCGGAGCGCGGCCGGCTCGCCGCCGTTGCGCGCCACGAAGGTCTCGGACCGGAGGAGGCGGTCGACTGCGTTCAGGACGCCCTCTGCACGCTGCTCGATCTCGTCCAGGCCGGCCCGCCCGATCCCAACGTCGACCCGATGGGCCAGCTCGTCACCATCGTGCGGAACGCCGCGCGGAATCAGCGCCGGCGCCACTTTCGCGCCAAGCCCCACGTCGAGCTCGGCGAGCGCGAGCTCTTCGACTCGGAGCTCGCGCTGCAGGAGGCGCTCCTCTCACGAGCGGAAGAAACCGTGCGCCTGCGCGCTTGCGTCGCCGAGCTCTGCGAGATCCAGCGCGCCGTCGTCACGCTCCGGCTTTTGGAGGAGCGCCCCGGCGAGGATGTCGCCGAGACGCTCGGGGTCACGAAGAACCACGTCGCCGTCTTGCTGCATCGCGCGAAGTTCGCGCTCCGCACCTGCATGGCCGATGCCTGAGTCTCCCTCGAATCAATGACTACCCACGTTCCCGGTCACCCGGGCACATGGTCGTGATATGACCGAAGCATGCTGAGCACGAGGCGGGTCGCGACGGGCGGGTGTCTGCGGGTGGCGCTGGCCGTTGCGGGGCTCGGTCTCGGCGGTTGCGCCTGCGAGCACGGGCAAGGGCATGCCGCCGCGGACGCGGGAGAGGTCATCGACAAGCAGGCGGAGCTCGCGGAGCTCGCGCTCATGCAATGCAAGGCGCACGACGACGCGAAATGCGACGACGTCGCCGCCAAGCTCAAACAGATCCGAAGTGCGGCAGTGGACCTGAAGGGTCTAGACAAGAAGTAGAGGGGACATGGCAGCAGCAGAAACCATCGAAACGTTGCTTCACCTCGGCGTGGCGTTGAAGGACGCCTTCGTCAAAGCTCAGGACGTCGCAGGCGGAGACCTGAGCTGGGCGGATTTCATGAAGAGCGACTCCTTCAAGAGCATCTCCGGCTTCGTCGAAAGCTCGCTCTCGAAGCTCAGCGGACCGAGCCTGGATCAAGCGATTCAGGCCGTCCGCGCCAAGCAGATCTCCGTGCGCAAAGGCCGCGCCCTCACTCAGCTCTCGGTCGATGAGATCAAGCAGTACTCCGACCTCGTCGACGCAGAGCAGCTCCTCGTTCACAAGGAGCTGAAGCAAGCCGCCAACTCGCCCACGTTCTTCAAGTGGTTCGTCGACGACGCGCTGCCCACGCTCGTGTCCATCGCGAAGGTCGTGGTCCCGCTCCTGCTCTAGGCGCTCGCGGACGCGAAGGGACGGCTTCCGTCGTCTCCGTGAGCTCCCGGCTCGCAGCCGGGTGCCCGAAGGCACGGGCGGCGGCGGCGTCCGCCGAGTTATACTGCTCGGCATGACTTGGCGTGGTGGCGCCCTCGGATTGTTGGCATTCACTTGGCTCGTCGCGTGCGAGCCGGACTCCAAAGCCGGACGCGACGAGCAAGCAGCGAGCGGCACGGGCGGCTCGCTCGGCGGTAGCGCCGGCTCCGCATCGTCCGGGCACGGCGGGCTCGGCAATGCAGCAGAACCCCCCATCGACACGGGCTCGGGTCCCGACGGCCCGTGGCAATGCACGGCAAGCGTCCCGATCGACCTTCCCGCCGTTCCCGTGCGCGGAACGATCACGGGCCGTGCCGTGAACGGCACGCTCTGCGACGGCGGCATCGCCGCGATGGCTCAGGATTTCACGAATCCCGACACGGGCGAAATCGTCACGGCGCTCGTCTTCATCGGACCGGGCGGCACGTCACCGCGCTTCCAATTCGACACCCCGAGCGGCGTCGAAACGGCCAACCTCGAAGGCAGGATCGGCATCGGCAGCGGCAACCCAGAGCCAGGCACCTTCACCAACCAAGACTCGTGCGGCAGCTTCTTCTTCGGCGGCGGCACCGCGGGCAACGACATCCTCTTCCTCTACACCGCCGCCGCGGCTTCCAACTGTGAGTCCCCGAGCATCATCCGCCTCGGCTCCTGGTCGCTTACGATCGACTCCCTCACGCCCGTCCCCCAAGACTCGGCAGGAACGGCATACATCACGCACGGCCACCTCCTCCTCACGGTAGAGCAGAGCTCACCGGTGGAATCGGCGGAGATCGAGCTCGAATTTTAGTGCCTCACCCCGAGCGCGTGATCGGCGCCGAGCACCTCACCTTCGCCTGCAACGGCTGCGGCGACTGCTGCCGCCAGCACCGCGTCGCGCTCACCCACCACGATCTCGAGCGCTTGACTCGCTCGCTCCGCGCGACGCCGGCGGCGCTCGTCGAATGGCTGCCTCCCGACCACGTCGACCTCGACACCGTCTCCGCCAGCATGGTCCTGCTCCCGGCGGGGCCGCGGCTGATGGTCCTCGCCCACGCTCGCGGCGCGTGCGCCTTCCTCGATTCCGACAACCGGTGTCAGGCCTACGCGGCGCGCCCGCTCGACTGCCGGCTCTATCCGTTCGTGCTCGAGCGCACCCCCGACAAACAGGTGACGCGCCTCTCCCTCTTCGAGCCCACAGGCTGCGGCGACCGCCGCTCCGACGCCGCCGGCCTCGAGGAGCTCCGCCGAACCGACGACGAGCGCTGGGCACGACTGCTCGAGTACCAAGCGCTCGTCGCCCACTGGAACCGCATGGCGCGCCACCGCGCACGCTTGCGGCACCGGGCGCACGGCGCGCCCGAGTTCCTCGCCTTCCTCGACGCTACGCCCGGGCCTGCGTAGCACCGTCGAACGACCTCACGCGTCGGTGGGCTGGCAAATCGTCGCGCTCGAGTTCTTCAAGCAGTAATCGTAAATGCAGTTCTCGAGCGCATACCCCTCCACCTCGCAAGCCGCGTCGCTGCAGATGTCCGGGGTCGTGGCGCCGCAGTCGGTGAACGCCATGACTTCGGCTTTGCACACGTTGCCGGTCACGAACGAGCTCAGCACCGTACAGCCATTCGCGCAGCTGACCGAATCTGCGTCAGAACAAACGCTCGCGCGGTCGCAGACGTCGCCACAATAGCTCAGGTACGACGAGCCCGAGCTACCGCCCGACCCGAGGGTGCCGCTGCTCCCGCCCGAGCTCGTGCCGCCCTTGGACGTGCTGCCGCTCGTGCCGCCCTTGGCCGAGCTGCCGCCACTCGCCGAGCTGCCCCCACTGCCCGAGTCCCCGCTATCGCCCCCGTCGTCGTCGTCATCCGAGTAGTTCTTACTCGAGCACGCCGCCGCGAAGCCCGTCATGGCCACCAACAGAATCCAAAGCTGCTTTCGATTCATGTCTCCTCGACCCACGAACTTATCACGCTTTCTGCATCCGAAACCGGCCGGAACCGCGCGCATTTCGAATGCGAGGGGCCGCGCCTCGCGTTGCGCGACCAGCATCTGCGTCCATTCCTCCCCAAGCTCGAGCTCCGACACCGGCTTCGAGCGATGGCGCTCGCGAATGCGTCAGCGCTGGGGCCCGACGTTCAGAGCCCCGACGAGCGAGACGCCCCACCACGGGTGGGGCTCGTCCTGAAACGCGCCGTACGGGTCGTCGAGCCCGAGGGAGACATCGACGCCCAAGTGCTGGGCATCGATGATGACGCCCGCGCCGAAGCGCAGCGCGAGCTGGGCGCGGTCCCGATTTTCGAGCGGCAGCGTGCTCGCGAAGTAGTATAACCCCGCGTGGGTGGTGAACGCGCGGTACGAAGCCGTCGCATCGAGGTGGGCGGCGATCGCGACGCGCGACGGCCTCTGGTTCACTGACACGAGGTAGCCGGGCTCGAGCTTCGCCGTGAGAAGCAGCCAATCAACGGGCCTGAGCGTCACGCTTCCGCCCAGCAGGAGCGGGACGACGTTCATTTGCCAGAGGTAGGGATCGCGAAAGCCCTGCGCCGAGGTCGCCATCGTGTAAGCGAGCTCGGCCTGACGATTTTCGTCGATGCCGCCGTGGTAAAGCGCAAGTGGCGCGCCAGCGCGGAGACTCGCGCGGCCTTCGACCGAGCGAAAGAGCCTGCGCTCGAACGACGCGCCGAACAGCGCGTTGCCTGGAAACCAGCCGTGACGACTGGGTTCGTCCTCGACCGTGAGCGCGGCGGAGACCAGCCCGCCGTCGAGCGTGAGTCCGAGCCCGTTGGTGAAGCGGTAGCCGCCTTCGAGGCTCGGTGCGATGCCAAACGAGTCGACGGTCGGGCCGTGAGGGCTCGTCGTGACGGCGACGTCCAAGCCGAGGTGCACGGCGCGGCGAGCCGCTTCGGGGGGCTCCGCGAGCGCATCATCACCGGCAGCCGCCGGACGAGCGACGGTGCCGCA
>DASUGE010000459.1:0-4361 GCA_036274215.1 Polyangiaceae bacterium
GATCGACGACGATGGGGGGAAGATCCGGCGGGTCAGGCGGTAGCGGTGCGGCGCTCGTGCGGCGCAGCACGGCGCGAACGCGCGCGACGACCTCACGCGGCGAAAACGGCTTCGTCACGTAGTCGTCGGCGCCGGTTTCGAGCGCCGCGACGCGGTCCGCCTCACCATCGCGGCTCGAAAGCACGATGACCGGCTTGTTCGGGCGCGCCGCTCGGAGCGCGCCGATGAAATCGAAGCCGCTGCCGTCGGGAAGCATGAGGTCGAGCACGACCAGATCGGCCCGATCGCGCTCCGCCTCCGCCTCGCCGAGCGTTGCCGCGAGCGCGACCGAAAAACCGTCGCGCCGGAGGGCGTACGCCACGGATTCGGCGATCGCTGGTTCGTCCTCCACGACCAGGATGTGCGCGCTCATACCGCCGCTCAAGGTAGCACTCCCCTCGCGCGGCCGCTCTCCAGTGTTGCTTCCCGCTCGGGGCCGGCCGAGCATTCCCTCGGTGCGCACGCTCCTCGTACTCAGGCACGCCAAGTCCGGCCATGACGAGCCGGTGCCGGACAAGCAGCGCACCTTGACCGCGCGCGGCAAGAAAGACGCGCGCCGCATGGGTGAGCTCGCCCGCGAGCGGGACCTCCTTCCGAATCGCGTTCTCTGCTCTACGGCGACGCGTGCCCGTGAAACGTTCGAGCTATTCAGCGAGGGCGGCGAGCTCGAAGGGCCCGCGGATTTCGTGGATGCGCTCTACCTCGCGGAGCCGAAGGCGATCGTCCGGGAGCTCGCCGCGCGAGGCGGAACGTCGGAGCGCGTCATGGTCGTCGGGCACAACCCCGGTCTCGAGGAGCTCGTCTCCGAGCTCACCTCGGAGCGCACCGAGCTTTCGACCACGGCTTTCGCCGTGTGCGCGCTGCCCATCGAGAGCTGGGCTGAGCTCGATCTCGGTACGGCGGGGCACTTGGTCACCATCTTTCGCCCGAAGGACGAGCGCTGAAAGATCAATAGGCAATTTTGCCGCGTGCGGCGTTTCGGGCCTAGCTTTTCGGGACGCGTGGCGCTAACAGTTGCATCCATGCAGCCGACGCGGTTGCCCAAGAAGAAGGACGTAGCGCTCGCGCTCTTGGAGCAGGCGACGGTGTTCGTTCACCTCGATCCGCGCAACGACGAAGTGTTCGTGCCGCCGTGGCTCAAGCGACAGCCGCAGCTCGTTCTTCAGATCGGCCTGAACATGGCCATCCCGATCCCCGATCTCGAAGTGGACGAAGCGGGGCTATCCTGCACGCTGAGCTTCAACCGCTCTCCGCACCATTGTCAGATCCCGTGGGGCGCCGTTTTCGCTCTCGTCGGCGACAACGGGCGCGGCATGGTGTGGCCGAACGACGTCCCGCCCGAGGTCGCGGCGGAAGCCGAGAAGCAAGCCAAGGCCGCCCAGGCAAAGGCCAAGCTCGCCGCCGTGCCGGAACCAGCCGCCGCGGCTCCGGAGCCCGAAAAGGCAGAGCCCGAAAAGACACCTGCCAAGAAGCGCAAGAAGACGAACGCCGGAGCGGCGCAGAAGCCCGCTCCGAACGCGAAGCGCGCCGAGAAAGAAACGAAGGAGCCGAAGAAGACGCGAGCTCCGAGAAAGCGCAAAGCCGAGCCCGCCGCCGTCGCCATGCCGGCGGCCGCGCCCGAGCCCGCACGCTCGGCGACCGCAGGCGCGCCGAGCCCGGCCGGCAAGCGAAAGCGCGAGCTCCCGCCGTATCTGCGCGTCGTGAAGTAGGCGCCTGAGACTCGGCGGCTCAGAAGCGTTGAAAGAACGCCGCGATGCCCGGTCCCGACCAATTCGGGATCGTATGGCCACCGTTGTGCGTGCACCAGACGACCGGGTAGCCCGCGTCACAGCCCTGGTACTCGAGGCACGAGCATTCGTCGGTCGGGCTCGCCGGGCAGGCGGTCGGATCTTCACCCGCCGTCATGGTCGTGCAGTGATTTCGCGTGACGTACGTATCCTTCGCGCTCGTCCCGTTCGCGAACGTCACCTGATCGTCGGCGGTCCCGTGAACGGCAAACACCGCGACCTGATTCGTCACGCATTGCGAGCCTCGCCCGCCGAACGAAGCTCCTGCGATCGGCGCGATCGCCCGGAAAACGTCGCCCATCGAGCAGGCGATGCTGTACGACATGATGCCGCCGTAGCTCATGCCGACGGACATGATGCGACTCTTGTCGACGCAGTAGCTCGACTCGAGCGACGTGACGAGCGCGCGCACGAACGCAATGTCCTGCCCGTTCGTGTTCGGCCACCCGGTGTCGGCGGGGTCGGCCTCCGTGCCGAGCCCCTGACCCGAAACGAAGATGGTGGTGCTCCCGAGCGTGTTCTTCAGGTTGTAGTAGTTTCGCGCGACCTGCGCGGCGGTGCCGGTGCGGCCGTGCCACGCGAAAATCAACCGGTACGGGTGATTCGGATCGTAGCCGGTGGGAATCGAGACGATGTACTGCCGCGGCGTTCCGTCCACGTCGATCGTCTGGAGCGTCGTACCGTCGCCGGGAGGCCACGTCGAAGCGCCGCAGCCGTCCGTCGGTACCGCGCCGCCCACGCCCGAGCCCGCGCTTCCGCCGCCGGCGCCGCCGGTCGTGCTCATCCCGCCTGCACCCGAGCTCGGCCCGCCCGCGCCGGAGCTCGCGCCACCCGTCATCGGCAGGCCGCTTCCGGCAGCACCGCCTTGCTCGGAGCCGGTACCGCCGACGCTGCTTGCGGTTCCACCTGCGGGCTGCCCCGTGCCGGCAGCTCCGGAAACCGCGGAGCCTCCTACGCCGGTGCCAGCCGCGCCGCCGGCCGCGCCAGCGCCGCCGGTGACACCCGCTCCTCCGGATGCACTCATCCCACCTGTGCTCGTGTCGTCGCCTTCGTCATCGAGCGTCGCGTTGCACGCAGCGCCGAGTAGGGCCATCGCTCCGAGGGCGATTGGAAGTGCCGTTCGTGCGTGAAGCATCGATATCTTCCTTCAGCTTGATAGTACCCGCATCCGGTAAGGCCGCGGCTCGGTGCCAGCGTCGAAAATGTCGTTCGTCTACGTTCACGAGCGATTCATTCAACCGCGCTGGAAGCCCGTGCTAGCGTGACCCTCTTCGGATTCTCTCGCGAGCCACGATGGACGTTCGCTGTAGCCGCTGCGGCACCGACTACGAGTTCGACGACACTCTGATCTCGGAGCGGGGCACGACCGTCAAGTGCACGAACTGTTCTTATCAGTTCAAGATCTTCCCGCCCAAGTCGGCAGACACGGCGCCGGAACGCTGGACCGTGCGCACCGCTTCTGGCAGGGAGCTCGTGTTCACGTCGCTCCGCGAGCTTCAGCGCGGGATCTCCGATCGCAAAGTCGGACCGAACGATCTCTTGTCGCGCGGGCGACAACCGCCTCGTGCGCTCGGCTCGATTCCGGAGCTCGAGCCGTTCTTCCAGTCGGCGGGCACCGCGGCGTCCCGCGGAATGAAGAGCGCCCCGCAAACGCTCGTCGGAGTGGCGCCGCCACCGTCGGGATCGCCGCGCCCCGAGAAGGACGAGCGCCCGACCAGTCGGGGAATCGGTCAGCGTGGTGCCGAAAGCCCTCAAGCGCCTTCGGTCAACCAAAAGCTGCCCGCCGTGAACCCGGCACCAATCCCGCGCGTCGATTCGCCAGGGATGTCGTCGACGCTGCCGCTCTCGAACCCGGTGCCTCCCTCCGGATTCACACAGCGACTCGCCGAACCGATGATCCTCGGCGCCGTCGCGCCCACCGAACCGCAGCCGGTGCGCCCTCCGCCGAAGCCGACGCGCTCCGAGCCGCCGCGCGAAGCGGCAAGCCCCGAGGCTCCCGCCGAGCAAATCCCGCACCGCCCCGACAAGACGCTTCCGCTGAAGGGCGGCCCGCAATCGTTCGATCGGACGCTGCCCGCCGCGACGCCGCCCGTTGCCGCGGACACGAATCCGCCACCGGACGCGCCGGCCGAGCCGGTCACGCCGCCGCCACCCCCGCCACCCGTCGCTCCCGCGGCGAGTCCGTCGGCGGCACGCACCGCGCCTGCGGGCGCAATCGACGCAACGCTCCCGGTTCCCTCGCAGCCGCGTCGTCCGGCGCCGAGCCGACCCGGCGAGCCGACCCCGCCGCCGCCGCCGATTTCGACGCGCGAACGGCTGCCGTCGTACGACGAAACGCCGCACCCGGACCAAGAACCCGGGCGTCGCGCGCGCTCGCGCTGGATCGCCGGCATCGTCTTTCTCGCCGTTGCGGGGCTCCTCGGGCTCACGGTCGGGCGCCAGTACGCGGCGCGTCTCACGTCGAGCCCCCAGCCAGGAGGCAGCGCACGCGACGAGCGCGCGAGCCGCTTCCTCACGGAGGGGATGAAGCTCGCC
>DASUGE010000460.1:0-4661 GCA_036274215.1 Polyangiaceae bacterium
AGAGGTCGAGCATGAAGTAGCTCGGCAGGGTGAACGGCTCGCCGCGCTCGACAATTGAGGTGTCGGCGGCGCGGCGCGGTCCGACCAGCATGCCTTCGGCCCCGAGCTGCAACGGTACCCGAGGTGGGGAAGGCACCGCGAACGTCGCACCTGCACGCCCGATCCAGGGCGGGTAGGCGACGTTGCGCGTCCCGACCAGGTTCGCGACGTAGCCTTGCTGGCCGAGGTCGCGCTCCGAGAACACGAAATCGACCGCGCCGTACAGCGTGTAGTCGTTGTAATGCGTGAGATCGGCGCGCGTCTCCCAGGCGAGCGAATGCTGGCTCGCGACGTTACGGGCGGTCTGGTTGCTGCCTTCGGGAGTGAACTCCGCCTTCTGGAGCAGCCAGTTGTAGGCGACCGCCGACGTGACGCCGAAGAACTTGTCGGGCTTGAAGGACAGCTGGTACTCGAGCGTGCGGATCAGCTGCGGCTTGAGCGCCGGGTTGCCGATCACGTCGCCGAGCCGGAGCGGCACCGCGTGCAGCAGGTAGGGCGACGGCGCCTTGAACGCCGTGCCGTAGAGCAGCTTGGAGACGAGCGCGCGCGACCAACGCGAGGTGGCGCCGATGCGCCCCGTGAGCTGCCCGCCGTATTCGCTGTGGTGATCGTAGCGGACACCGCCGTTGAGCTTGAGCCAGGGGTCGAAGACCTGCTGGCTCGCGTTCACGTACGTGCCGACGTCGAAGAGGCCGAGCGGCGCCGGATCGAGGCGCGTCTGAGGGACCGACAGGTTCGTCGCGCGATCGATGCGCACGGGATTGTCGAGCTCTTCGTGGTCGTACACCGTCTGTACGCCCGCGATCACGCTCGAGCCCGACCACGGGCGGAGGCGCGCTTCGAGCTGGCCGTCGACGCCGCGGTACCTTGCTTTACGCTCGACGTAGAAGAGGTCGCTGGCCACCTCGACGCGGTCCGCGGGCAAAACGCCGCCCTGGAAGTACGTGGTCGAGAGCGCGAGGTCGAGCTTCGAGCTCGCGTGCACGGTCGCGTCGAGATTCAGCCGATATTGTCCGAGCGAGACCACCGTGCCGCGTTGCCGGCCCGCGGAGTCGACGCCGTTCGTGAGCTGCGCCCAGCTCGCGAAGTCGCCGCCGCGCTTGAGCCCGGAGGCGTAGCCGCTCACGACGACCTCCCCTTCCTTCACGCGGTAGCCGAAGCGGCTCTGCAGTACGAGCGACTGCCGCTCGAGGTTCAACGTCGTGCGCCGCGTGCCGATGTCGTCGGGCAGGCGGGGTGCCGGTGACTCAGCGGGCAGCGCGAGGCCGGTGCGGTCCGTGTTTTCGCCGGCCGCACCGAGCAGGAAGTCGAAGTGGCCGAAGCGCGCGCCGCCGGAAACGTCGAAGCGGCCGCCGGGATTCGTTTCCGTCAAGCCGAGCGCGACGCGAGCGGTGACGGGCTTCACGTCCTCCGGATTCAGCGTGATGATGTTGACCACGCCGAGGAACGCGTCGGCGCCGTAGAGCGCGGAGACCGGTCCCCGGATGATCTCGATCTGCGCGACCGAGGTGAGCGGAATCAGCTCGACGCCGAGCCAGTTTCCCGACGTCGTGCGGTACGCGACGGAGCGACCGTCGATCATGACCTTGATCATGCCGCTCTCGGCGCCGAGTCCGCCGGTCATGCCGCGCACGCCCACGTTCGGCAGGATGTGATCGTCGGTAAGATAGAAGCCGACGGTGTGCTGCAGCACTTCCGCCACGCTCTGGTAGCCCCAGCGCGCGATGTCGGCGCGCGTCACCACGGTGATGACGGCGGGCGCGTCGTCGATGCTTTCCGCGGTTTTCGTCGCGGTCGAGACCTGCACGTTGAGCAGCTTGACGAGGTCGAGATCCTCGACGCCTTCCTTGTTTTTAGGCCCTTCTTGCGGGCTCGCGCTCTGCGCGGAGGCGTGCAAGCTCGCGAAGAAAACCGCGAACACGGTCGTGAGCAAACGAGAGGTGCGCATCATGTGGGAGAGACTGACCGCGGCGGGTGGGCACGTGTGCGCCGCCGAAACGGCGCAGACGACGCTTTCATCCGCAGTCAGACTACGGCTAACATAGCAATAACTTCACCCCTCATGACGTAAGTATTTTAGCCGTTAGTAGTAGCGCGGTATCCGCGACGATTGTCGCATTCTGTAGTCAGCGCGCTCCCCAACACCCCCCGGAATCGATGAGCGTACCTTCTCGCACTCGCCTCGGCCTTCAAGCGCTGGCGGCTCTCGCCGCAGCCGAGCTCGTCGCGCAAACCGCGCAGGCTCGCACCGCCAAACTCCTCGTTTTCCTGCACGTAGCGCTGAAGCAGCGCGCATTCGAAAGCGAGCTTCAAGCCGCTTTACCGGGCCTCGAGGTGCGAGCGGTCGGCCGGCTCGGCGATTTCGAGCGCGGGCTCGAGGACGGACAAGACGCGGTGTTGAGCTTGCCCGCACTGCTCCAGTCGCACGGATTGAGCGGAAAACTCCAGGGCATGCGCGGCGGTTCCCCGGAGGAAAGGTACTCCCTGGTGGGCGCCGGTACGGTGCCGGATCCCGCGCGCGTCGCCGCCGTGGGTGCGCTCGATCTCTTGGGGAGAGACGGCACGAATGCCTTCGTTCACGCGCTGCTGGGCGCGAAACCCAAAGTCGAACGCGTTACTAAATTCGAGGATCTCTTGCCACTCATTCAGATGCAGAAAGTCGACGCCATCCTCTTGCCCACGCGCCTCCTCTCCGACCTGCAGTCCGTCAGCCGTCTGACACTGACGCAGCGGGAGCTCTCGAAGCTCGTGAGGCTGCCGGCGGTGGCGAGCGCGGGCGCGGGCGGGGCAGAAGTGCTCGCCGCCGTCGCGCGCATGCCGGTGAAGGTCTCGCGGACGCTGGGAGTCGACGAATGGCGCTGAACCGCAGAAGCTTCCTGCTCGGGTTGCCGCTCGTCGCGGGCGGGCTCGGCTGCTCCTCGGGTTCCGGTACGGCGGTCACGCACGCGCGGGCGCCCGGCAGGCTCGCGAGCGCAGAATCGCCCGGCAAACCCACGGTGCTCGTCTGCATGCCGGACACGAAGCAGACGCGCGAGGTGTGGTCCGGGCTCAAGGACGAGCTCGCCGGTCATTTCGCGCTGGTCGCGGTCGACGTCGACGGGGATCGCGGCGGCGAGGTGCTGGCGCACGCCATGGCCGAGCTGCGCCCGGTGTGCGTCGTGCTCATGAACAATCCGACGGTGTTCGCGTACGCGCGCTACCAGGCCACGGCGGGGCTCGCTTCGTACCCGCCTGCGATCGTCGTCATGACGTCCTTCCTCGATCGGCGACCGACCGCCATCGCGGGCGCCACCGGCATCAGCTACGAGGTGCCGCTCATCACCGTCGTCACGAACCTGCGCAAGCTCATGTCGTCCCCCGTGGAGCGGGTGGGTGTGATTCGGCGCATGCCGCTGCACTCGTTCGTCACGCGGCAGGCGGAGCTGGCGCGCCGCGAGCAGATCGGCGTGGTCGAGCAGCCGGTGAGCCTCGAGCCGAATGCGGCGGAGCTCAAATACGCTCTGCGCGAGGTCAAGCAGCACTGCGACGCGATCTGGGTGCTCAACGACGACCGTTTGCTCTCGGAGCGCTTGATCGCCGACGGCTGGCTCCCCGGTCTCAACGAGCGGCCCTACAAGCCGGCCATCGTCGGCGCGGCGTCGCTGGTCTCTCCGGGCCAATCCTTCGGCACCTTCGCGGTGTTGCCCGATCACGGTGCGCTCGGCGTGCAAACCGCCAACCGCGTCTTCGATCTGGCGGACGCCAACTTCAAGCTCACCGATCACGACGAGGTCGATTCGCCACTTTCGACCACCACGACCGTCGACCTCGTCCAGGCACGTGAGCGCTTTGCGCTCCGGCAAGACGCCTTGGAGCAGGTCGATCACATTCTGGAATAGACGATGCAGAGAGTTCCCCAGGGGGCATCAGCACACACGAAGATCAAGAGCCTTCGCAACAAGTTCATTCAGACGCTGCTGCTCGTAGCGGGCATCATCGGACTGTCGACGCTCGGTATCGTCGGCGTGATGAGCGCGCAGGCCTCGGCCGAGCACCTGCGCTCGACCCAGGAGTACATCGAAGAGGGTATCGCCAGCAAAGGTACGGTGCTGACGCAGAACCACGCACTCGCGCTGCGCGGCCTGACGCTCGACAACGCGTTCCTCGACATGCAGCGTCTGCTCGAGCGCGCCATCAAGGACGACCGCGACCTCGTCTACGGCGTGTACGTGAGCTCGGAGCGCCAGACGCTGGCCCTCGCCCGCCGGCCGCTCAGCGCGCCCGATGCGACGCCCGAGCGCGACGCCTGGAAGAAGCTCGGACTCGCCGACGGGGAGGTCATCGTCAAGGCGCCGCGCGTCGAGCGCCGAAACCGTCTCGGAGAGGAGCTCTTGGAGGTGGCGGCGCCGGTCGTCGACGAAGACGGCGAGCTGCTCGGCACCGTGCGTTACGGCCTCTCGACGAAGCGCATGCAGGACGCGCTGCGCGCCGCGAAGGCCGAATCCTCGGAGCGCCTCAACCGCTCCTTCGTGCTGATCGGGCTCCTGGTCGGGCTTTCCGTCATCGTGGGCGTGGTCTTGAGCCGCTTCCAAGCGGTGCGCATCACGCGGCCGATCGGGGACCTCACGCGGGCCGCCGAGCTC
>DASUGE010000461.1:0-2963 GCA_036274215.1 Polyangiaceae bacterium
CATCGCGGTGAGATCGACTGGCGCGGTCATGCCGTAGCTGGTGTCGAGCCCGAACTCGATGTTTGCCGACGTGATGCCGGCGGCAGCGACGGACCACGTGACGATGCCGACGGTCGTGGGCGCCGTGGGCTTCACGTCGCTCGCGAGTTGCACGCTGATCGTGAAGCCGGAGGTACCGCCTTGGCCCGTTCCCGCCGTGCCACCGGTCGGCGCGCTGCCGCCGGTGCCACCTTGCGCGCCGCCGATGCCCGTGCCGGCCGAGCCGCTCGTGCCCGTACCTCCGGTGCCGCCGGTGCTCGCCCCGGCGCCGCCGGTCGCCGTCGTGGTACCGCCGTTGCCGCTGGTCGCGTTCGTGCCGGCTGTCGCCGTGCCGCCGGTCGCCGGGGTGCCTCCAGTGCCACCCGTCGTCATCGCAGCGCCGCCGGTTCCGGCGTTCGCACCGCCGGCACCCGGAGCCTTACCTGCGCTGCCGCCAGCGTTCGTCGTTCCTCCGGCGGGGCCGCCGCCGCCTGTACCGGAATTGTCGTCTGTCGACGTTTCATCCGCGCCGCAGGCGAACGTCAGAGCCACCGTGACGGCGCTCGCGGCGCCCCAAGTTCGTATTCTCAAGGCCATATCGCTGATTCCGATACTTCTGAGGGTTGTGCCCGGTGCTTAAGCAGTAGCCAGACACGCAATTCGCGCGTCAGCGGAAGCGCTGCGCGCGCTCCCAATGCCCGCATACGCGCGAATATTTCAGCATCAGACCCAGCCAAATTAGTTCGGCTAAAGGAACTAAATCGACAGACTAAGTGGATTCACCGCCCTCGCGGGAAGCGTCAGCGCCGGATCGCGCTCAACCCACTGGCTGCGTCGGTGGTCCAGTAAACGGCTCGCTCGTCGACTGCGATTGCGAAAGGCTCCCACTGATCCTCGGCGAGCGTTTGCACGCGCCCGTCGTCGGAGCGGCGGAGAATTCGGCCACGGTAGTCATTCGCGAACGTGCCGCGCGTGCAGACGAAGACGCTGCTCGCGTCGACCGCGAGCCCGTCGGGAGCATCGAGCCCCTCGAGCAACACCTCGATCGGACCGCCGTCGCGCGGCATCCGCGCGAGCCGGCCATCCGCGTAGCCGTTCGCTTCCGTCCCGAGCTCCAAGAAGTACAGGTCGTTTCCGCGGAGCACGAGGGAATTGGGAGCGGCGCGATCGGCGACGAGCAAGCGGTTTTCGAGCGATACGCGATCGAGCACGTGAATCTCGCCGCGCCCCGAGTCGGCGTAGTAGAGCGACGCTCCGCCGAACGCCATGTCTCCACCCGAGTAGAGCGCGCTCACGAGCGTTTCGACGTTTGCACCGTCGAACGACGCGCGCCGCAGCCTGCCCTCGCTCTGGTTGACGAAGTAAATCCCATCCTCGCCGAGCGCGATGACCTCGGGGTCCGGCTCGTCGGCGAGCACGATCTCGATCTCGCGCGTCGCCTTGTCCAGGCGGCCCACGTAGTTGCCCACGTTGCTCGTGAAGTAGACGTGCGTACCGTTCGCCGCCACGCGGAAGGGTCCCGCGCCGGGGGTTCCGATCTCGTCACTCGGCCCGCCCGCCTTCGGCGTGATCATGATCGCCTGAGCCGTCGCCGCAGCCCAATAGACGTTCGTGTCGTCGAGCACGAGGCCCTTCGCATTTCCCTCCGAGTGCGCGAGCTCGAGCACCGGTCCGTCGAAGCAGCCGGTGGGACACTCCGCGGACCCTCCGCCCGTCCCCGCGGTGCTCGATTCCAGATCGTGGCCGAGGTCCAGCCGGTCAGAGCACCCGGCGAGCACGAGTGCCACCGAGGCGAGAGCCGCGCGCGCCCTCACGTCCGCTACTTCGCTCCGTCCACGATCCTGCGCACGTAGTCCGCGTACGCGCTTTTCGGATTTCGCGCCAGAAAGCTCTGCGCGAGCGCGTTCGCGGCCTGAGTATCACCGCTCGCCTTCAGCGCCTCGATGCGCACGACCGTCGCTTCGGCTCGCAGGCTCCCGCCGCGCCCGACGAGCTCCGAATACCGCTGGAGCGCGGCGAGCGCCCCCTGAGGATCGCCGGCACGGAGCCGCTGCCGCGCCTCGTCGATCACACGCACCTCGGCCGCGAACGTCTCGCCGTTGCGGGCCTTGGCGGTGGCTCCGCTGCGCGCAGGCGCGACCGGTTCGGGAGGAATGGGCGCGGGCTCCAGGTTCGGCGGAGCTTCGACCAAAGGAGCTTCGCTCACGCTGGCGACGCTACTCGGTACCGCACGCGAAACGGGCGCGGCGGCCTTCGGCGCGACGGCGTGCAGCGGATCGGGCGACCTGTGCTCCTTGACGGCGACCACACCGACCACCCCGCCACCGATCAGCGCAGCACCCGCGAGCTTGAGCCAGAGCGACCCGCGCGCGACTGCTCCGGCGGCGGCCACCTTGCTCGCCGTCGCAACCGTCGCGACGCCAGCACCAAGCCCGATCCCGAGGTGCGCGAGCGTACGGTCGGCGGCGTTCGGATCCGGCCGATCGAGCTCCGCGGTGCTCAGGATGGAGCGCTCGTTCTCGGTCCAATCGGAAATCAAGTCGTCCTCGGGCTTCATGGGCGCTCCTGACGGGCCGCGATGCCGCGGCGGACGAGGGACGCGCGGAAATGCTCGCGCGCGCGTCGCAGGCGTGAGACCGCGGTACCCACCGGCAATTCGAGCAACGCGGCGACCTCGGTCTTCGTCATCTGCTCGAGCTCGAACAGGACGAACACCGTGCGGAGCTCGAGCGGCATCTCGAGCAGCGCTTGCTGCAAGATCTCGCGCCGGCGCGCGGTGTCGGCCAGTTCCTCCGGCTCGGGGAACGGCGCGACCGTGTCGGGGATGCTGCCCGGACGCTCGCGGTTCTTCGCACTCCGCCGCTCGTCGGAGGCGACGCGCAGCGCAACGCCGAACAAGAAGCTCTTCTCGCTTCCCACGGCGATCCGGGCGACCCGGCGCATCG
>DASUGE010000462.1:0-13288 GCA_036274215.1 Polyangiaceae bacterium
AGGAAGTGTTCGGCAAGGTCACCGCGGTCCTCGAGACGGCGGTCATGGTCGACCTGTCGGGCAAGGCGCTCGCGATTTTCGACCGGACGGAGATGGAAGCGGACGATCTCGTCCCCTCCCCCGGCGATCGTTTCGTGGCCCGCGTGCACCAAGACGGCGCGCGCGGCGGGCTCGTCGTGCTCACGCGCAAGCCCCTGCGCGAAGAGGAGTCGAAGCCGAAGCTCGAGCAGGCGGCCCACGACGGCACGCTGGTTCCCGGCTTGATCACGGGCGTGATCAAGGGCGGCGTCGAGGTGGATCTCGGCGGCGTGCGCGCCTTCGCGCCGGCATCGGGCATGGATCTGCACCCGGCCAACGCGAACTTCTCCGGCCTCGTCGGGCAGCGGATGGAGTTCAAGGTCAGCCAGTTCGACAAGGCCGGGCGCGACGTGGTCGTCACGCGCCGGCCGATGCTGGAGGCCGAGGCGCACGAGCGACGCAAGCACGCGCTGAGCTTGCTCAACGAGGGCCAAGTGATGGCCGGCGTCGTGCGGACGGTCGTCGACTGGGGCGTGTTCGTCGCGCTCCCGGAAGCCGAGAACGTCGAAGGCCTGATTCACGCGACGGAGGCGAGCCACGATCCGCGCCCGTACCTCGCTGAGCTCTTCAAGCCAGGCGATCGCTTCGACGTGAAGATCCTGCAGATCGACGAGCGCGGGAAGATTTGGCTCAGCCGCAAAGCGCTCGTCGAGGATCCGTGGGGGACCGCGCGGCAGAAGTTCGCGCCGGGCTCGCGCCACACCGGCAAGGTCGTGCGCCTCGAGAAGTTCGGCGCCTTCATCGAGCTCGAAGCCGGCATGGACGGCCTCTTGCACGTCACCGACCTCTCGTTCGAGCGGGTCGAGCACCCGAACGAGCTCCTGAAGGAAGGCCAGGAGCTCGAGGTGGTGATCCATTACTTCGACGTCCATTCGAAGAAGATCGGCTTGCATCCCGCGCCGCCCGCGGACCGCGCCGCGGAAACCCACCAGAAGGTGGCCAAGGGTGCGAGCATCAAGGCCGAGGTCGTGAAGGGTGAGAGCGCCGGCGTGATCGTGCGGGTGCTCGGCGTCACGGGGCGCGCCTCACGCGGGTTCATCCCCGCCGGCCAGACGGGCACGCCGCGCGGCACCGATCTACGAAAATCCTTCAAGCCCGGCTCCGTGCTCGATCTCAAGGTGCTCGATGTCGACCCGCGCAGCGGCGAGCCCAAGCTCTCCGTCCGCGGCTTCAAGGACGACGAAGAGCGCCGCGCGCACCGCGAGTATCGGCAGAAGCTCAAGGCCGAGGGCGGCTTCGGCACCCTGGGCGACCTGCTCCGCCAGAAGCTCGCCAAAGGGACGGACACCCGGGGCTCGTCCAGCACCGACGAAAAAGCCGACGAGCAGTGAGCAAGTTGACCCCGCGACCCAATCTCTGGGGGCCGCCGGTTGTCGAATCTCGTCGTGTTGAACTATCTTTTGCTGCCAAGCTCGGGTTTTCGCCCTAGCGGCCCGCATTTCATGGCCCATCGGACGGACCGAGAGTTGGTGGACGCGGCCCGGGGAGGCGAGGCGGAGGCCTTCGGGGCGATCGTGCGGCGGCACCAGAAGCGGATTTTCCGTCTGACCTCGCACCTCCTGCGCAGCGCCGCCGAGGCGGAGGACGTGACGCAGGAAACCTTCGTGCGGGCGTACGGAGCGCTCGCGCGCTTCGACGGGCGGAGCGAGCCGTTCACGTGGATCTACCGCATCGCCGTGAACCTCTCCTTGAACGCGATCCGCGCGCGCAAGACGACGCGCAACTCCGCCCCGCCGGACGACCCCAAGGTCGAAGGCCTCCTGCTCGAGTCGCGCGGCGCCGGGACGACGCCGGCCGACGCGAGCCAGGATCGTGAGCTCGCGCTCGCGCTCATCGACGGGCTCGGCGAGCTCAGCGAGACGCTGCGCACGACGCTGATTCTGGTCGGGGTGGACGGGCTCTCGCACGCCGAGGCCGGCAAGATCCTCGGCTGCCCCGAGGGGACCATCGCGTGGCGCGTGCACGAAGCGCGACGGAAGCTCCGGGCCTACCTCGAGGGACGCGGCCACAAGGAGGGTGAGGCGTGAGCGACGAGCAAGGCGATTCGAAGCTCGTCGTGCGAGCCGAGGCGCTCGTCGCCCAGGCCGAGCTTCGTGAGCCGGACTACGAGGCACTCGCGCAGCGCATCGAGGGTGCGCTCGCGACGGCCGGCAAGAGCGACGACAGCCTGCTCTTGCCGCCGCTGCCGGAGAGCGTCGAGGACGGTCGCCTTTTGCCCGAGGAAGCCGCCGAGCCGAAGCTCGAGGCCGTAGCGGCGAGCGACGTTCCGGCGGAGGAGCCACTTGCCGAGCGCGAGGGAGCCTCGCTCGCGGATCTCGCTCGAGCGGCGCTCGCCCGGCGTGAGTCGAAGGACCGCGTGAGCATCGCGAAGGAGTCGCTCGCGATCGCGACGCAGCAGCGCACGCCGGCAGCCCCCGCAGCCGCCAAGCCGCTTCCGACGATCGAGACAGACGACACGCGCGAACGCAAGCGGAGCACGGTCCCGCCCGCGCGCCGCAGCCGCGCGGCGTTCGATACGCGTGGCCCGTGGCTCGGCGTCGGCGTGGCGGCGATCGGCTTGGCGGCGGGGTTCGGCCTCTACGTGGCCGGGAACCGCAAGACCGAGATCATCCAGGTCCCCGTCGCCGTGAACGCGCCGGCGGCAACGCCCGAAGTGACCAGCAAAGCCGCCGCGGAGAGCGCGCCGAGAGCGAATGCGCTGACGCCCGACATGCTACCTGCCGAGCGGGGCGCGGCGACGCCCGTGCTCACGCCCGATGCGCTCGCACGCGAGAGCGCGTCCTCGAAAGCGGCAGCGAGCGTCGCCGACGCGCGTCCCGTCGCTCCCAGCGAACGACCCGCCGGCCCGGCCGCCGTCGCGAGCGCAGCGACGCCAACGACCGCGGCAGGCGCGGCGAAGCCCGAAAAGATCGTGCTCGAGGAAGAGCACGCTGCCGGAGACGCGGGACCGGCTCGTGCGAGCAAACCTCCCGCCACACCCGGGCTCAGGCCAGCCGAGCTCAACGCCAACGGTGGCATCGCGGACAAGCCGTCAACCGGAGCGGCGCAGGCAGCCGTCGGCGCGGTGCTCGGCGCCGCCCGCTCGTGCATCGCGGGGCAACCCCAGGGCTCGAGCGCGACGCTCGTCTTCGGCTCGAGCGGTGAGGTGACGAGGGTGAGCGTGAGCGGCCCCGCCGAGGGCACGCCGGCCGCAGCTTGCATCCAATCGGCCCTCAAGAAGGCCCGGGTTCAGCCGTTCGCCGCTTCGAATTTCAGCCTCGGCGTGACGATCCGCCCGCCGTAGCCGCCGCGTCGCCCCGAAACGCGGGCTCTCGCTCGGGGGCGAGTTGACAAGGGGTGGACCACCGCACATAGTCCCGGCCCCTTCCGCCCCGAGGACCATGGTTTCGTCCACTCGCCAAACCGAACGCCGGCGCAATCTCCGCGCCCGCAGCACCGCGGCCGCTCGCAAGCGCTCCGCTGCTCGTGTCACCCCGAAGTTCGCCGTGCACCCGGAGGGCTACGACCCGAAGGCGCCCGACGCGAAGCGCGCCAAGTAACTTCCCATGGCCAATCATCCGTCCGCAGAAAAGCGCAACCGCCAACGCATCGTCCGCACGGAGCGTAACCGCGCCCTCAAGAGCGCGCTCCGCACCACCGTGAAGAAGGCGCGCGCCGCCGTCGGCGCCGGCAACCTCAAGGTCGCTGCACCGCTCGTCGCCGCCGCGGAGAGCGCCCTCGCCCGCGCCGCCAGCAAGGGCGTGATCGCGAAGAAGTCCGCTGCGCGCGTCACCGCTCGGCTCGCTGCTCACACGGCGAAGCTCGGCGCGAAAAGCGCGAAATAGCCGGTAACCCGCGCGCCGCGGGTTTCGCCCGGCGAGCCACGCTAAGCTCGCGGCGAGGATGTCCGTCCGCGAGCCCGCTTCGGAAGAGGTCGACCGCCTCGTGGGCGCGACCGTCGGTGACAAATACCGAATCGAGCGGCTCATCGGCAAGGGCGGCATGGGCGCCGTCTACGCCGCGCAGAATACGGCCATCGGCAAGCGAGTCGCGCTCAAGTTCTTGAGCCGCGAAGCCGCCCAAAACGCCGAGGCGGCGCGGCGATTTCAGCGCGAAGCCCAGGCGGCGAGCCTCGTCGAGAGCGAGCACATCGTGCAGGTGTTCGACGCCGGCACGAGCCCCGACGGACTGCCGTTCCTCGTGATGGAGCACCTCACGGGCGAGGATCTGCGCGCCTGTCTCGACCGCGAAGGGCAGCTCGGCATTCCGGCGGCGCTCGACGTCGCTTCGCAGCTTTTGCGGGCGCTCGTGCGGGCGCACGCGGCGGGCATCGTGCACCGCGATCTCAAGCCCGACAACGTCTTCCTTTGCTCGCGCGACGACGGCTCGCGGCTCGTCAAAATCGTCGATTTCGGGATCTCGAAGCTCGAGCGCGCGACGCTGAGCGAGCGGCTCACGCGCCGCGGCACCGTGCTCGGCAGCGCCTACTACATGTCCCCGGAGCAGGCGCAGGCGAGCGATAGCGTCGATCAGCGCTCGGACCTCTACGGCGTGGGCGCCATCCTGTTCGAGATGCTCGCCGGACGACCGCCGCACGTCGCGCCGACGCTCGAGAGCGTGCTCGTCGCGATCTGCACGCACGACGCGCCCGACGTGCGCTCGTTTCGTCCGGACGCGCCGGACAGCGTGGCGAAGGCCGTCGCCACGGCGCTCGCGCGTGAGCCCGCTCGGCGCTTCGACAGTGCGGCCGAATTTCTCGCGACCATCCAGGGCGGCGCATCGACCTCGATCTGGCGACGCCGGGCCGGACGCTCGCGCACTTTGGTTGCCGGGGTTTTCGCGACGCTCGCCGGCTTCACACTGACGGCCGTCTTGATAGCGCGCCGCGCTCCGCCCAGCCGCGCCACGAGCGTCGCAACCGCAAGCACAGCCACGACCGCGCCCGTCGCGGCCGCGCAGCCCGGCCCCGCCCCTCTCGCGACCACGCCGACCACCGACCTTCCGAACGCGCCACCCGAGGTGCGCCCCGTCGTCGAGACAGCCACACCGAGCAGCGCGCTGAAGGCGCTGGCAACACCGAGTCCGCCAACGGCGCCGAAAGCAGCGGATCGCAAGCGCCGCCCGCGGCCGAGCCCGGCAGCACCCAAGGCCGGCGTCGCGAGCTCGCTGCAGCTCAGCAATCGCGAGCCCTGACAAGGTAGACTCCGAGCGCCCATGCGCTCTCGGCTGGCGCCCGTTGCTTGCGTCTTCCTGACGTGCGCCCTCGGCAGTCGCGCGGGGCGGGCGGAGCCGCCCGGGGCCGCGGAGACGCCGGAGTCGTCGGTCACCGACGCCGCCCGAGTGCACTTCAAGACAGGCATCAAGCTCTACCAGGATCAGAACTATGCGGGGGCGCTCGCCGAGTTCGAAGCCGCCTACGCGTTGAAGCCCGGCCCGGGCTCGCTGCAGAACGTGGCCCTCTGTCAGAAGGCGCTCTTCCGCTACGGCGAGGCCGCCGATGCGCTCGAACGGCTGCTCACCCGGCACGGCGCCGACCTTTCCGCGGAAGAGCGCACGGCGGCCGAGAGCGCCAAAGCCGAGCTCGAAGCGCTCGTCGGAGTCGTGCACGTGCAGGTCTCGCCGCCGACGGCGGCTGTCACGCTCGACGGGCGCGCCTTCGCGGTGGACCCGAGCGGGACGACCGCGCGCCTGAACGTGGGAGAGCACCTGTTCGCGGCCTCGGCGCCCGGCTACACGCGCGTCACCCGCACGCTGACGGTCGCGAGCCGGCAATCGACCGTCAACGTCTTGCTCGAGCTCGTTGCCACCTCGGGTTTTCTCGACGTCACGGCGCTGGACGCGAAGCACGCCATCGCCATCGACGGAACGCCCGTCGCTTACGGGCGCTTCCACGGCCCCGTGACGCCCGGCGAGGAGCACCTCGTCCAAATCTACGACGGCGCGACGGCGCTCCTCGAAGAGCGCGTCAAAGTCGAGCTCGGCAAGACCTTCACCGTGACGCCGCCCGGCGCGCCGCCGGCCTCTCCCGCAGGCACCGCAAGCGGCGAGCACGCACCGTCACCCGCGGCGGAGAAGCCGAAGCAGCTCGGCTGGTACGGCATGGGCTCGGTCAGCCTGCTCGCCTCGACGACGCCGCCCTTTCGCTTCGACCTCTCCGACGCACGCTCGCGCGCGTGGGGGTTCGGCTTGCGCGGGGGGCGGCGCTTCAAGGCGCCCGTCGCGATTGCGGGCCTCGTCGAGTACACGACCCTCAAGGTGAGCGGAGCGTGCGACACCCGTCGGGGCGAGCTCGCGATGCCGCCCATCGTGTGCGGCACGCCCGCGGCGGACGCGCTCGACGTGAGCTACTCGGTGCACTCGGTGCGCTTCGGGCCGGCGCTCGAGCTGATGACGACCGATCCTCGCCTGCGGGCCATCGGCGGGCTCGGGCTCGGCCTCGTCTGGCACCAGCTGGAGTGCACGGGTTGCGTCGCGGACACCGAGCAGAAGAGCAGCGGGACCGACGCCTTCTTCCTGATGGAGCTCGGGGTGGGAGCCAACACGCGCCACGTGCTGATGGCGCTCGCGCTGCGGACGATCATCGACGGCACGGCCGGCATGATTCCGAGTCGCAATCTCGGGACCGACAGCGTCCCCGTCCGCGAGACGGCGTACGACAAATCCGGCCGCGCCCTCGCCTACGTGGGTCTCGAGCTCCGCCTCGGCATGAGCGAGTGGGCGCCTTAGACACGGCCCTTGGCGCTCTAAGCCTCGGACTTCGCGTGTCCGAGCCACATTTGCGAGAATTGCCCGGGAAGTTTCGCTTGAGACGCCCCAAGCCCTCGCTATGCTCCCGCGCTCGGAGGATCCCGTGACCAGCCTTGACACTCGAGCGATCGAAACGCATTCCACGGATTCGCGGCGCTTCAAGCCAAGCCCGGAGTTTTCTGCCAAGGCGCGCATCGGCTCGCTCGAGCGCTACCAGGAGCTCTACCGCGAGAGCCTGGATTCGCCCGAGACGTTTTGGAAGCGGGAGACCCAAGACCTCGTGTTCCGGAAGCCGTGGACGACGCTCAGCGAGTGGAAGGCTCCGTTCACGAAATGGTTCCTCGGCGCCGAGCTGAACGCCAGCGAGAGCTGCCTCGACAAACACTTGAAGACGGCACGTCGCGACGCTCGCGCGCTCGTGTGGGAATCGGAGCCCGGCGAGACCCGGACCCTCACCTACGGCGAGCTCCATGCGCGGGTCGTCGAGCTCGCCGCGGCGCTCCGCGAGCTCGGCGCCAAGAAGGGTGACCGTATCGCCATCTACATGGGCATGGTCCCGGAAGTTGCCGTCGCGATGCTCGCCTGCGCGCGCATCGGCGCGCCGCACACGGTGGTCTTCGGCGGCTTCGCAGCCGAGTCCCTGCGCGACCGCATCAACGACTGTCAGGCGCGCTTCGTGCTCACGCAGGACGGCGCGTACCGCCGCGGCGGCGTCGTCCCGCTCAAAGCGACGGTGGACGCGGCGCTCGACGGCGCGCCGAGCGTCGAGAAAGTCATCGTTTACCGCCGGCTAGGGCCCGCCCTCGCGCCGATCGCGATGAAGCAGGGGCGCGACCTCGAGTGGGCGGACGTGACCTCGCAAGCGAAGACGGTCCTCGGCGAAACCCCCGAAATCGTGGAGGCCGAGCACCCGCTCTTCATTCTCTACACCTCCGGCTCGACTGGCAAACCCAAGGGCGTTCTGCACACGACGGGCGGCTACCTCGCGGGCGCTCACCTCACCTCCAAGTACGTCTTCGATCTGCGCGACGACGACATGTACTGGTGCACGGCCGACGTCGGCTGGGTTACCGGGCACAGCTACCTCGTGTACGGACCGCTCTCGAACGGCGCGACCTGCCTCATGTACGAAGGCGCGCCGAACCACCCCGACTGGGGCCGCTTCTGGCGCATCATCGAGAAGCACAAGGTCACGATCCTCTACACCGCGCCCACGGCGATTCGCGCCTTCATTCGCCAGGGCACCGAGTGGCCGGCAAAGTCGGATCTCTCGAGCCTGAGGCTCCTCGGCAGCGTCGGCGAGCCGATCAATCCGGAAGCGTGGATGTGGTACCACGAGAACATCGGCAAGCAGCGCTGCCCGATCGTCGACACGTGGTGGCAGACGGAGACGGGGTCGATCATGCTGACGACGTTGCCGGGCGCGCACGCGACCCAACCGGGAGCGACGGGCTTCCCCTTCTTCGGCGTCGAGGCGGAGATCGTCGGCACGGACGGGCAGGGCGTCGGCAAAGGGCAAGGCGGCTTGCTCGTGCTGCGGCGTCCGTGGCCCAGCATGCTGCGCACGGTGTGGGGCGACGACGCGCGCTACGAAACGCAGTATTTCAGCGACATACCGGGGAGCTATTTCACGGGGGACGGCGCGCACGTCGATGCGGACGGCTACTTCCACGTCGTCGGCCGCATCGACGACGTCTTGAACGTCGCAGGCCATCGCATCGGCACGGCCGAGATCGAGAGCGCGCTCGTCTCGCACCGCGCGGTGGCAGAAGCCGCTGCCGTCGGTCGCCCCGACGAGCTCAAGGGCCAGGCCCTCGTCGTGTTCGTCACGCTGAAGCCGGGCAACGCCCCCGGCGACGACATGAAGAAGGCGCTGGGCGAGCACGTCGCGAACGAGATTGGAAAGTTCGCGCGACCCGACGACATTCGTTTCGCCGACGGCCTGCCGAAGACGCGCAGCGGCAAGATCATGCGCCGCCTCTTGAAGGACGTCGCGGCGGGACGCGAAGCGCAGGGCGACATCTCGACCCTCGAAGACCTGAACGTGCTCGCGAAGCTCCGCGGCCAAGACGAGTAAGCGAGCAAGCCACGCCGCGCGGAGCCCGGGATCGGCCCGGCCTCGCGCGGGATTTCCGCCGAGTTGTCGCTCGGGGGCGTCCGCGCTAAGTCCGTGCGCGATCATGCCCCCCTCGTCCACGCTCCGCGCCCTCGGGCTCGCCTCCACTGCCCTACTCGCCGCAGCCTGCGGCGGCAGTGAGCCGCCCCCGAAGGACGCGTCGATCAAGGATCAGGCGCCAAAAACGAACGACGGCCCGCAAGTGGTCGCTTCCGCCGAGATCGGCGGCATGAACGAGGACGCCGTGGACGACGCCTTCAAGTCCTCGGTCAAGGGACTCCAGCGCTGCCTCGACGCCGGCGCGAGGCACGTCGAGTTCCTGGGCGGCTCGGTGAGCTTCTACTTGAAGATCGACACCAACGGGAAGGTCGCCGCCTCCTATCTCGAGCATTCGTCGCTCGGCAATCGCACGACCGAGCGCTGCATGCTCGACTCGCTCGCCGCCAAGACCTGGCCGAAGCCGGTCGGCGGCGAGCACGGCCTCGCGCGCAAGTCCTTCACGTTCGACCCACCGAACGACGTGCGCGAGCCCATCACGTGGGACGATCACGACGCCGCGCCCGGCCTGAAGAAAATCGCCGCGGATCTCGGCAAGTGCAAGGAGGGGAAGCGCGGTCCCTTCGAGGCCACGCTTTACGTCGACACGGGCGGGAGGGTCCTCTCGGCCGGCGTCACGCCCGCCGATGAAGACGGCGAGACCGCCGTCGATTGCCTGGTCGGAGTGCTCGAATCGGCGAGCTTCCCCTCACCCGGAAGCTGGCCGGCGAAAGTCACCCTGCAGCTCTGAGCCGTGATCGAGCGCAACGGACAGAACGGCCTCGGCGGCAAGCGCGCCCTCGTCACCGGCGGCGGACAGCGAGTCGGCCAAGCCATCGCTCTGGCCCTCGGCCGCGCGAAGATGCGCGTCGCCGTTCACTACAACTCGAGCCGCCTCGGCGCCGAGGCCACCGCCGCCGCCATTCGCTCCTCCGGCGGCGACGCCGTGCTGTTGCAAGCGGACCTGAACGACAAGGACGAGGCTCGCCGCCTGGCCGACGACACGCTGACGGCGCTCGGCGGACTCGACCTGTTCGTGGCGAGCGCCGCGAATTTCGAGCGCATCCCTTACGAAGGCGTGGACGACGAAGCGTTCGAGCGTGCCCTCAGGCTCAACCTGGCGGCGCCGTTCACGCTCGCGCACCGTTTGACGCCGGCGCTTCGTGCCAGCCGCGGCTCGATGGTGTTCATCACCTGCACGAGCGCTACGGCCCCGTTCAAGAACTACCTTCCCTACGTCGTGTCCAAAGGCGCGCTGCGCCAGCTCATGCGAACGCTGGCGCTCGAGCTCGCGCCGGAGGTGCGCGTCAACGCCGTCGCCCCGGGCGCAGTGCTTCCGCCGGAGAGCATGAGCCAAGAGGCGGTCGAGCGGCTCGTGCGTCAGATCCCGCTCGGGCGGCACGGCCAGGCCGCGGACGTCGCCCAGGCGGTGCTCTACCTCGCGCAGGCAACATTCGTCACCGGTGAGGAGCTCGTCGTGGACGGCGGGCGCACCATCGGCACCCGCGACTGAGCAGCTCACCGGTCGGGCACGCCGTAGACGTTCTCGCGTGTGCTGGACGCTGGCTCAGGGCGCGAACGCGATCTCGTAGTTGCCCGTCGCCGGCGCGAAAGCCGCGGGCGAGCTCGGCTGCGATGGCTGGTTTTCTGCTGGAGCGGTGCCGGCAACCGGGGCGCTCGGAGCGCCTTCGGGAGCAGCCGCAGGGTCCGCGACCGGCGCGGGCGCCGGCTGCTCGAAGCGAGCCGCAGGCAGGCTCAAGCGAGCGTCCGCGACGCCGTTCTGCCGGAGGCCGTCGCCCAAGCGAGTCATCCGCGCCGTCGAGAGCGGCGCGTTCGCCGGCTCGCGCACGACGACGCGCAAGCTCGGGTGCGCGGCGCTCACCTTGCCGACGGCTGCGAGCACGGGTCCCGCGTCCATGACGAGCGCGTCACCATTTGCCGCAAAGAGCCGGTCCGAGGTCATGCCGAGCACGACCTGGCCGTCCTTCGCGCCGAGCTCCACCACGTGCTTGTCGAGCTCCCCGCCGAGCGCGAGCGAAAGATCGCGCGACGCGGCCACGAGCTCACCCAGGTTACGGTTCGCCGCTTCGATGTCGCGCATGCGCTCCTCGGCGACGAGCAGCGTTTGCTGAAGATCGCGCTTTTCGCGAGCAAAGAGCACCAAATGGTCCCCCGTGCGCGCGAGCTCCGAGCGCAGCTGCTCGACGAGCTGCACGGCGGCGTCCTTCTCCTTGGTCGCGACCGCCGACGCGAGCTTCGACTCCTCGGCAAGGTTCGCGTCCTTTGCCAAGGCCTCTTCGCGCGTGGCGAGCGCGGCTTCGAGATCGCTGATGCGCTTCATCGACGCTTCGAGGCGCTCTCGGGTGCGTGCGTGCGCTTGCTGCTCGCTCTCGGCGACACTGCGTGCTTCGTCGTACTGCTTCGAGGCGACGCAACCGGTGGCCGAGCCTGCCGCCAGCAGGAACGACGTCGTGCGGAGCCAAGTACGAGTGCGGAGCGAGAGCGAGGATTTCGGGATGTTCGTCATGATGCTTCTCAATTCAGGGGCACACCGCGGCGCGCCGCGAGATCCACGTGCTCGGCGAGCGAAAGGCGATCGGCGTCGGAGATTTTGACGAACCGAAACCCCTGTTGGCTACCGAGCGTCCAGACGGGCCGAGCCAAGGCGCGCATCGGACGCAGCCGCTCCGGCAGCTCGAGCTCCAGCCAGACCCAGAGCGGCGCCCCGAAGCGCGGAAACCTTCCGTCGATGACGATACCCGTCGCCGAGACTTCGACGCCTCGGCAGCGAAGGGCCCGTGAGCCCCAACGCGCGGTGACTCGAAAGTCGGTCCGCGCCCTCAGACCTACCTGCCGTCGCATGACCCAGTGCATGTAGTGAATGGTAGGTTTCTATCCCACCCGACGGCAAGATCTCGCCGACCGGCTCCTGCAAGAATCCAGTTAAATAATTGAATTTATTACACTTAATTCGCAGCCCGGGAACTTGGCACTCCTGCCGGCCGGCGGGTACGAATGAGCCCATGTTCCGTTCGGCCGTGGTCGTTGGGTGCGCGCTTTCGCTCCTCGGGGCGGCGGCACCTGGACCTGTGGCAGCGCCCGCCGCTGCCCCCACGGCTGCTCCCGCTCCTGCGTCACCCCCGACCGTCGACCTCGGAAGAATGCGTCGAGAGGGGGACCTCTTCGTCGCCCCCGCGGGCCTCGGGACTGCCGAGCTCACGCTCGACCCGTCGCTTCAGCGCGACGCCGAACGGCTGCTCGACGAGGCGCACCCCGTCGCCGGCGCGGCGGTCGCGATCGACCTCAAGACCGGCCGCGTCCTCGCTTGGGCTGAGCGGCGTCGTGACGGACGCGGGCCCTCGGTCATCACCACGCCCCACGCGCCGGCCGCCAGCGTCTTCAAGCTCGTCACGACCGCGGCCCTCTTCGAGAAGACCGACGTGACGCCGTCCGAGCGCATCTGCATCGCCGGAGGGATGCGCAGCATCGAGCGACGACACCTCGATCCCCCTCGCTCCGGAGACGTGCACTGCGGCCCCTTCTTCCAGGCGCTCGGGCACAGCAAGAACGCCGTCTACGCCCAGCTTGCCACCCATCGCTTGATGCGCTCCGACTTGATCGAGATCGCCGAGCGCATCGGCTTCAACGGCCGCGTGCCGTTCGACATCAAGGCACCGCTCGGCACGCTCGACGTCCCCTACCAGGACCTCGAGTTCGCGCGCGCCGCGGCCGGATTTCGCGGCAGCACGCTCACGCCGCTCGGCGGCGCCTACCTCGCTTCCGTGATCGCCACCGGCGGGCTTGCTCCGCGCTTGCGCATCGTCAAAAAGACGGCCGACTACACGGCGAGCGCCGGCCTCGAAACGGAGGGTCGCGTGCTGAGCGCGACGACCGCGCAGCGGCTCGAGCGCATGATGGAGGTGACCGTCGCGAGCGGCACGGCGCGTCTCGCCTTCCACGACGACCTCGGTCACCCGCTGCTCGGCTCGATTCAGGTCGCGGGCAAGACGGGCACGCTCCACCCGAGCGAGTCCTCCGGCGAAGGGCTCGCCAGCTGGTTCATCGGCTTCGCGCCCGCGCGCTCGCCGAGCATCGCCGTGAGCGTCTTGCTCGAAAACGGCACCGTCTGGCGCAAGAAGGCGGTCGAGGTGGCGCGCGACGTCCTGCGCTCGTACTTCGCCGCGCGCGGAGCGCCGGGCGTGCACCTGCCCGAACGCGCGCCGGAAGCCGTGACGTCGCGCTGACGCGCACGCTGCGGCGACCGGCTTCGGCTTTCCGGAGCTCTCAGTCGCGACGGCGCCGGCGGCGAACCGTCGCCAGCGCGAGACCGAG
>DASUGE010000463.1:0-9717 GCA_036274215.1 Polyangiaceae bacterium
TCCGGCAGGCGGCGCGGGAGGCGACGGAGGCGCGCTGACGAGCACGTCGGTTCCCACCACGCGCTCTACCAGCGCCTCGAGGCCCGTTCCGAGCCCGGCGCGCGCGAACGAAAGTGCCGCAACGTCGTCGCCCGCGCGGGCCTCGTCGAACACCGCTTGCGCAAGGCCTGCCGCTCCCAGCCCGGGCAGCCCGGGTCGCCAGGTGCGGAGCGCGTCGCCCGTCGTGGACGGGTCGAGGCGGGGCCCGTCGGGCCCGAGTGAGAGCGAGAGAGCAGGGGCGTCGGCTCCGACCCCGAGCGGCAGTACCCAGGGATCGCGCGGCTTGCCGGTGCCGGTCAGGGCCCCGGCCCGACCGTCGGTGGAGCCCGTGAGCACGCGGGCAAGCGCGGAGGTGACGCGCGAAACGACGCGCTCGTCCGTCGCGAGCTTCTGCGCCCAGGTCCTGAGCTCGGCGGCGGCGTCCGTGGCGAGCCCTGCCAAGTGCAGCTTGTGCGGGCTCTCCTCGCTCCCGAACGTCCAACCCAGCAGATCGACGAGGTCGTGCAGCCAACCCGACGGATTCGTGGCACCGAGAACGCCAACCAAGCTCTCGACGTCGGCGAAGACGGACGTCTGCCAGGTCGCGCCGAGCGGCAGGGCGAGCGGGACCCGCTGGTCGTCGCCGAGGTCGGCGGCGAGGTTCGGCGCTTCCAGGCTCACGGAGAAGCCGGCAGCGGCCGACCAGCGCGCGGCGACGCCCAGGCTGTCGGCGACGACGGCAACCGGACCGAGCGACAAGCGGGCCTCGGTCATGCCGCGCCCGCGAAGCGAGGCCGTCAGCGACGCGCCCCGCAAGAGGCTCGCGTGTCCGGCCTCGAGGTCCAGCGCCAAGAGCTCGGCGCGCGCCGCCACGTTCACCACCGTGCAGCCGCCCGCGAGCGTATCGACACGCGAGCCCAGCGTCACCGCAACGACGAAGGTCGAGCCGTCGAGCCAGGCGTCGAGCGAGACGCGGTCGACGAGGCGAAGCGACCACGGCGACGCGGCCGTGCCGCTGCCGCTCACCGGCATCACGAGCACCGAGTCGTGCGCCAAGAGGTCGCGCAGGTGCTCGAGCACGCCCGCGACGAGGTCAGCGTGGTCGAAGAGCAGCGCGTGCCACCACGCTGCGAGCGCGCCCGGCGGATTGACGAGGAGCTGCCCCGCGTCGAGCGGGTCCATCCCGACCGGCGGCACCAAGCCAAGCAGCGCCTTGAGGTGCGGCGCGGCGTCGCCGAACGCGTCGATCGCTGCAACCAAAAGGTCGCTCGCAACGTTGCCCGCGGCGGCGACCACCGCGTCCGCGCTCGAGAGATCGACCACTTCGTGCGGCGTGCCCTCGACGACGACGTCGAGGAGCCGCACCAGCGGGACGACGACACCGGCCTTTAGCGCGATGCCGAGCTCCGCCGAGCCGATGCGGATCGGCCCGGTGTCGAGCAAGCGGGCGCCGTTGCCTTCGAGCGTGACGTGAAGCTCGGCGCTGGGAATCGGCGTGACCGCCCCGTCGGCGAGGTCGACGGTCATCGCTTCGATCGACCCTTCCGCTCGCAGCCGCACGGCGCCCGCGCCGGCGCCAATCAGCGTCGACAGCTCGAGGCCCACGCGGGGTGTCACACGCAGATGCCCGCCCGTCCCCGCCGCGGCCGCGACCGACAGCTCGAGGTTCACCGGTCCACCGCCGAGCGCGACCGCCAAGACATCGCCGCTCCGCGTCCCGCCGATCACCGTGCCGAGCGCGTCCAGCCACGCGCGCCGCCGGGTCTGGTCCGCCATCGCCTCGGCGAACCACGAGCGCAGCGCTGCCACGCCCTCGGCCGCGAGTTGCGAGAGGTCGAGCGCGGGCAGCGCCGGATCCGAGCCCAAGCCGATGAGATCGAGCGCGGCCAGCGCCGCATGGCCGGCGCTGCCGAGTGCCGCCGCTGCAGCCCGCACCGCGCCGATGACCAGGGACAAGAGCGCGTGCTCGAGCGAAGCGCCGTCCCCCCCGATCTGAATGTCGACCGGCGCCGTCGACCCCGGCAAGCGTAACCCTTGGAGATCGATCTCGACGCCGACCTCCGCTCCGGTGAACGGCACGTTGACCGTGACGGCGACGCCTCGCAGTCCGAAGCCGGAGGCGTCGGGCTCGCCCGAGCCGAGCGAGAGCGTGCTTTGCAGGCGGATCGGCGAGCCCGCGGCGAGCGCGAAGGGCTCGGGCACCGTTGCGAGCTCGCTCCCGAGCCGCTTGCCCGTGCGGTAGAGAGGAACCACGAGGTCCGTGTGCGTCTCGGGCCCCGTCGTCGAATGGGTGATGGCGACGCCGACCTCGACGTAGGTGTCCGAGCTGTCGTCGATCGCGACGTTGACGACGAGTCGGGGTGCGTCGGCGATGCCGAGCTCCGACGCATCGAACACCTTCACCAACGTCACGCCGCCGGTGCGCGTCGCGTCGGACGGGCCGTTGACCGCGTCGACGAAGCGCACCAGCGCGGCACGCCGGTCGTCGTCCGCAAGCGCCTGGGTCACCCGCGGGCCGGGATCCGAAAACCAATCACTGTCGAACTCCACCGGCCCGCCGCTCTGCTTCAACAAGCCGATGGCGAGCCCGAGATCGACGATCTCCGGTGAAAGAACGTCGGACGGGTTCACGACGCACCGCCGATGCGTGCGAAAACGTGAGGAGCCATCGGGACGACGACGAGTCCGTCGCGAGCCGCGAACACGGTGCCGGGGACGAGCGGGCGATCGAAGCCGTCTCGTCCCGCATGGCCGGCCACGGCCCCGCACAGCTCGACGAGCCCCCGCCAAGCGAGCGCGACCAGCGAATCACCCCACAGGGTGACAATCGTGCTCGGCCCGCGCGGCCTGCCCTCCGCGGCCCAAACGAAGCCGCCCGGCTTGTCGGGCGTCGACGTGACGAAGGTGCACACTGCCGGCACGAGGCCTGCTTCGTCGCATTGCACGGGCAGCGTCACGTCGACGAAGCCGTCACCCGGGCGCACTTGCGCGCGCGCGAGGTGCACGAGCAGGTGGTTCGTTCCGTCGCTCCACAGGACGGGGGGCGGCGGAGACGGCGTCAGCGTCGGATCGAGGCCAGCCGCGATGACGAGCCCGTGCTGAAGCAGCGGCTCCAGCTGCTCGGCCGGGATCCTGACCGCATGTCCCGTACCGCCGGGCACGGCGATGCGCTCGGGCGCTCGTTGCGCGAACAGTGCACCGACCGGCGAATGGGCCGCCGGCCTGTCGAATCCGTGCCTTCGATTCCCCTGCACGCTGGCCCCCTTCTTTTCGCCTGCCTTCTTACGGGCGGCCTGCCGCGCGCCGCTTCAGCCACGCCGCGAAGACCATCTTGGCGGCATTCCACGTCTCCACGGTGGCGATGATGAGCGGGACGAGCAGCCACGCGTGATCTTCGAAGAGCACCGAGAAACCTCCAATCTCCGCAACGACTCGACCGACGCTACGCCCGCCCCGCCGACGCGGTCGATAGTGCTTTGTGTGGTCCCGGTCAGTTACTCGAACTCGAGCCGCCAGCGCACGCCCGCGCCCAGGTTGCCGAGGGCGGAGGCGGAGATGTCGTTGACGTTGTCGTACGAGCTCTCGACGCTGACCTTGTTGTTGAGGCGCCACTCGACGTTCGAGCGGACCTCGCGCGATTCGGCGAGTCCCGTGGTCACGTTCGCGCGCACCCGCTCGGTGAGGCGCTTGCCGATCGTCACGGTGGGCTCCGTGCGGCCCGTGCGCGAGGAGTAGGCGCTGCCGAAGCGGAACTCGTCGATCACGGGGACGGCGTCCGTCACGGCGCGATCGGCGCCGCTCAGCGTGCCGAGCGCTTCGAGCGCGACGCTCTCGCCGACGCTCGCGGATTGTGCCTGATCGAGCTCGGCGCGCGTGAGGCCCACGGTGATGAGCAGGAAGATGTCGTCCTGCGCGAGCGCCGGATCGCTCGTGAGGTCGACCTTGAGGTCGTCGGCGTCGCCGTGCGCGCGCATGTGGATGTTCCAGTGGCCGCCCGACGCCGCGGTGGTGGTGGTGCCGGCGCTCGGTGCGGCCGTGGACGCCGCCGTGCCGCCGCTGCTGGTCGAGCCGGCTCCGGCCGGGGCGCTCGCGGCGTAGCGGCGGTAGTCGGTGTGCGCGGTCACGTCGACCTTGGGCGCGATGCGCGTCGCGTCGTCGAAGCGCACGGTCCCCTGGCTGATCTCGAACACGTTGCGGCGCAGGTAGATGCGCCCGCCCGGCTTGATGTCGACCGTGCCGCGCAGGCCGTAGCGGCCGTTGGTGCCCGTGAGCAGCAGGCCGTCGTTGCCGAGATCGAGCTCGGTCTCGATGAGATCGTTCTTGATCTGGAGCGAGCGCGACGAGCGCATCGTCACGTCGAGCTCGACGACGTCGTCGGCCGGGTCGTACTCCTCGAAGCTCGTGCGCTTGCCGCGCCGGCCGAGCGATTGGAGCTCCGCCGTCATCGTCACGGGGCGCTTGTACTCGAAGGAGCGCAGCACCACGTTGCCGGAGATGCGCGGCAGCTCGCGCTCGCCGATCGAGGGCTTCCACGTCGCGAGCAGGTCGGCGTCCGCCGCCGCTCGGATCCCGTCACCGAGCGGCAGCGACAGATCGCGCGCCGTGACGTCGAGCCGCACGGCGCCGAGCTCGAAGCCGCGCATCGGCGCGCCGCCGCTCACGGCGATGCGGCCGTTGCCGATGCGGGCGCTGCCGCGCGACACGTCGAGCTCGCCGCCATCGAGCTTGAGCCCGAGCTCGATGTCGCTCACCGGCGTCGGGAAGCCGCGCAGCACGAGCTCGCCGCCCCTGAGCTCGAAGCCGCCCGTGTAGTCCGGCGCGCGCAGCGGCCCGCTCACGCCGATGTGCCCGGCAAAGCTGCCTTTCGCGCGCTCGATGCGCGGGACGAGCTGCGCGACGGCCGCGAGATCGACGGGACGCAGCGTGATGCCGGCTTCGACGGTCGGCGTGTCGCGCAGGCCCGTGACGGTGCCTTCGAGATCGAAGGTCGCCTGGTGCCCGCGCGGGGTCGTGACGGCGAGCGCGAGGCCGGGCGCTCTGAGCACGCCCCCGCCGAGCTCGATCGGCTCGGCGCCGGGCAGGAGCTTGAGCGTGTTGCCGCTGCCCGCGACCGTGAGCTCCGTGAGCGCGAGCCGCACGCGCGACGCGAGCGGATCGGCCGTGCGCACCTCGGCGACGTCGAGCGTTCCGGAGACGTGCCCCTCCGTCCGGCCGTCCGAGAGCGCGAGCGTCGGGACGAGCTCCGCCGCGGCGCCGAGATCGAGCTCCTTCAGCGTGACCTTGCCGTGGACGAGCTTGCTGCGCTGGCGCGTGATCGTCACCTGATTCAGGCCGAGCTGACCGCCGAACATCTGACCGCGCACCGCGAACACGCCCGAAGCCTCGTCCGCCTCGAATTCCGCCGGATCGAACGGCGCCTCGATGACCGCGCCGCAATGCGTCTTGCCGATCACGGGGCGCGTCACCTTGATGGGCGAGAGCTCCAGGGCGAGGTTCGACGCGGGCAGCGTGGCGCGTCCGACGCGGATGGGCGAGATGCGCGCCGTCGCCGTGGCTTCGAGCTCGTCGAGCGAGCCACCGAGCTCCGCGACCGCCGACGCCTGGCCGTCCACCATCTTCGCGAGACCGGGCAGCGCGTCGATCTTGCCGAGCGGGACCTCGCTCGCGACGAGGTGCCCCTCTATCTTTCCGCCCGGGCGCACGTCGACCGAGCCGACGATCGAGCCCGTGCCCTTCTTGAGGACGAGGTTCGGCAGGTTGAGCTCGAGCGCGCGGTAGCCCGCGTCGCGGTCGTACCAGCGGAAGCGGAAGTCGCTGCGCCCCCCGTCGTAGCGCTCGCCGAACAGGCCGAGGTGCTTGAAGCCGACGTTCCCGTTCACCGCGAGCACGCCGGATTGACACACGTCCTCGTGCCCGCCGAGCACGTAGCGCACGCTCACGTCCGCCTGCGTTTCCCCTTCCAAATCCGCCCAGCGCGGGTCCTGGTCGAAGTGCCAGATCGTGAGGAAATCGCGCAGATCGAAGGCGGGGCTCTTCATCTTCGCGTCGAGCACGAGCGTCGCGCCGGCGTTGAAGTCGATCTTCGCCGTAGGCACCGTGAACGCGCTCTTCCCCTTCTGCGCGTCGACGTCGAGGAGCTCGAGGTAGAGCGGACGGAAACGTACCTTGGCGCTCTTGAGATCTCCGATCGGGAAGCCGCCGAACACGAAGGAGCTGATCTTGACGTTCCCGGTGAGCAAGGGGTCGCTCATGATCCCCGCCATCTCCGCGTCGAGCTCGGCCTGGCCGGACAGGGGAATGTCGACGAGCGGGCTCACGTCGGCGAGGTCGATGTGCGTGTCGTGTCCGATGCTGATCTGGATGTGATTGTCGAAGCCGATCGAAACGAGACGCGCGAACGCCGTGCTCTTGCCGAAGTCGACGCGCATGTCGAAAAACTCGAGCGCGCGCGGGATCACGCGAAAATGCCCGTGCAGATTCGCGTGCTTGATGCCGAACATGTGCTTCTTCGCCGGGTCCTTCCAGGAGCGGTCGAAGACCTCGAAGTCGTGCGTCTCACCCGTGAGCTCGCCCTCGACGTGGAGCGGCGCGAGCGTGCCGTGGATCTTGCGCC
Organism: Polyangiaceae bacterium; assembly: GCA_036274215.1. GTDB lineage: Bacteria > Myxococcota_A > Polyangia > Polyangiales > Polyangiaceae > PMG-095. Next base: position 6,632 of record DASUGE010000463.1, read on the forward strand.
CGTGCGTCTCCTTGATGTCCCACTGGATGATCGTGCGCGAGGTGACGTCGAGGTCGCGCATCAGCGCCGGGAACGGGACGTTCGAGCCCTCCATCGCTTCGACGCTGATGGGGACGCCCGGCGCGAGCGGCTCGACCTGCACGTTCTGAAGCGAAATCTTGCCGTCGGCGAAGCCCATCTCGAAGTGCGGCAAGAGCACGCGGTCGCGCGCCATGCGCACGTCGACGGCCAGCTCCTTCGCGATCCGGTAGCCGCCGAGGCCGAGGTTCTTGCCCGAGAGCTTCCCCTCGAGCTCGGGCAGCTTGAAGCTGCCGTCGTTGCGCACGTCGCCCGCGAACGCGACGAAGCCGTGCAGGTCGAGCGTCTTGACGAAGCGATTGACCAAGAGGATCGGCGCCCGGAGCACGAGGTGCCCCGTGAAGAGCGGCGGCTTCTCCTTGCGGAGCGCGACGTGAAGCTGCGACGCGCCCGCGAGGAGCTCGCGCGGATCCGCATCGTTCACGCTCTCGCAGCCGCCGCGGCGACCGGGCTCCGGCGTGTCGTCGATGCCGGCAAGGAGCGAGAGCCTCCGCACGTCGATCGAGTCCGGGTCGACGTGCACGCGCGCCTCGAGCCGGCACACGAGATCGTCGTCCTGCACCTCCTGGCCGGTCGTCGGCACGAACAGCGTCTTGTTGATCCGCCGCCGGACGACGCGCGTCTCGTCGGCCTGGAGCGACACCTCGAACGACGGCCCCGCGTCCGCGAACACGTCGAGATCGACCGCGCCCGTAGAGACCTTCGTCCCGTCGATGTCGAGCTCGAAGTGGCCTTCCGTGATCGAGAGGGCCGTGAACGGCGCGCGCTTCGGGCGGCTCGACGCGGGCCCCGGCTTCTTCTCCGGCAGGCGGTAGGCGACATTTTGGACCTTGCCGTCTTTGACGACGACGCGCGCACGCGGCCGCTTGAGCTCGATCTCGCCGAGGTCGAGACGGCCGCCGAACAGGGCGAACACGCGCGGTGCAACCGAAACGGATTCCGCGACGAGCGCCGGGCTGCCTCCGTCCGATGCCGGCACGACCAGGTCCACGATCGCGAGCCGGAGCGGCAAGAGGCGCAGCGACACCCGGTAGCGCGCCGCGACCCCGAGCTCCTGCCGGAGGATGCGCGCCGTCTCCCGTTCCGCCCAGCGCGTCATCGGCCCGCTCGAGAGCGCGGCGGCCGCCAACAGCGGCAGGGCACCCACAATCGCGAACACGGCACAGAGCGCCCGAGCGACCCAGCGGCCGGGCTCCCAGCGGCGCGTGGGGGTGCTCGCTCGGGCGTCCATGTTCGAGCCGAAAGCGTAGCGCCTGCCGGGGCTTACGGCACAAAAGCAGCTACAGTCTGGGCCGACGCACGGCGGCGCTGTAGATTCCTGCCCCGAAACGCGGCCCGTTCGTCCGAATTCGCGTGAAGCTCTCCGAAGGCGACAACCACCTCATCTCGGTGCGACACGGGATCGCCACCTGCCAGGTCTGGGTGCGCGCGGATCTGAGCCCCGAGGACGGAGCGCGCAGCGCGCGTCAGATGTCGGATTACCTGACGAAGAACGTCTTGCACCCGGGCTCGCCGTACCGGGGCGTCATCTTCGACCTACGCAAGGCGCCGCCGGTCTTCGGACCGAAGACGCGCGAGGCGCTCAGCGGCTTCTTTTCGTCCGCGGCGCGCGCCGGCATCCCCGTCGCGGTGCTGGTCGGCGAGTCGGCCATCCAGGTGCTCCAGTTCCGTAACCTGTGCCGCGACTCGGGTGGCCGCGCGGACGTCTTCGACAACGAAGCGGACGCCGTGCGCTGGTTCGGCCCGCTCCCGCTGCCGGGCGACGCCACCGGCAACTCGTCGAAGCCGCCCCGCTGAAGCCGCGGCGAGCGAGCGGGCGAGCGCCATGATCGAGTCGAAGCTCCCCGCGGTCGGCACCACGATCTTCACGGTGATGTCGCGGCTCGCCGAGGAGCACGGCGCCGTGAATCTCGGCCAGGGCTTCCCCGATTTCGATCCGCCCGAGTCGCTCAAGCTCGCGCTCGCACGCCACGTCGCGAGCGGCAAGAACCAATACGCGCCGATGGCGGGCGTCCCGGCCTTGCGCGAGCGCATCGCCGTCGAGCTCGAGCGCTCGTACGGCCGGCGCGTCGATCCGGATCGAGAGCTCACGATCACGAGCGGCGCGACGGAGGCGATCTTCGACGCCATCGCCGCCGTCGTGCGTCCCGGGGACGAGGTGATCGTGCTCGACCCCGCCTACGATTCGTACGAGCCCGCCGTGCTCTTGCAGGGTGGTCGCGCCGTGCACGTGCCGCTCCACGCGCCGAGCTTCTCCGTCGATTGGCAGCGCGTCGCGGATGCGCTCACGGCGCGGACGCGCCTCATCGTCGTCAATTTCCCGCACAACCCGAGCGGCGCCGTGCTCGCGCCCGAAGAGCTCGACACGTTGGCCGAGCTCCTGCGCGGCACGAACGTGCTCGTGCTTTCGGACGAGGTGTACGAGCACATCGTCTTCGACGGCCGAAAGCACCAGAGCGTGCTCCGTCACGACGAGCTCTACGAAAGGAGCTTCGCCGTGAGCTCGTTCGGCAAGAGCTACCACGCGACCGGGTGGAAGCTCGGCTGGGCCGCCGCGCCGCCGGCGCTCACGAGCGAGCTCCGCAAGGTGCACCAATTCGTGACGTTCAGCACCTCGACGGCGGCGCAGCACGCGCTCGCCGACGTGCTCGCCGAAGAGCCCGCGCATCTGGACGCGCTCGGCGCCTTCTACCAAGCCAAGCGCGACCGCTTCCGTGAGCTCGTCGCCGGCGTGCCGCTCACGCTGCTGCCCGTCGCGGGAGCCTATTTTCAGCTCGCCGATTACTCCGCCGTGAGCCGCGAGGACGACATGACGTTCGCGCGCCGCCTGACGACGGACCTCGGCGTCGCCGCGATCCCGCTCTCACCGTTCTACGCGGAGCCGCCGGAGCAACGCGTCGTGCGCTTCTGCTTCTGCAAACGCGACGAAACGCTCGTCGCCGCGGCCGAACGGCTGCGGCGCCTCGCGCCTACGCATCGCTGAGCGCGGGCTCGGTCGCGCCGAGCTC
>DASUGE010000464.1:0-7464 GCA_036274215.1 Polyangiaceae bacterium
CGAAATAACCGCCGCTCGGCGACGCGTCAGCCCGCGGCGGCGGGAGCGTCGCCCCAGAGGTCGCGCACGACGCCCTCGACGACGGCGTCGATGCGCTGGCGCGCGGCCGTGAGCCGGCCGTGGAGATTGCTCGCGATCATCGAGAACGCGACGGCGCGACGACGGTCAGGTCCGACCGCGTAGCCGCTCAGCGCGACGATGTCCTTCAGCGTGCCGGTCTTGGCAAGCACCGCACGCCGCGCTGCCAGGCCCGAAAAGCGCTCCTTGAGCGTCCCATCGACGCCGCCGACGGCGAGCTGCGCCACGAAATCGGGCCCGAGCGCCGGGTCCCGCCAGCCGTGCGCAAGGAGCCGCGCCAACGTGCGCGGGCTCAAGCGATTCGTGTCGAAGAGTCCCGAGCCGTTCGTCACACGCGTCCCGGCGTCCCAGGCGCCAATCTCCTTGAGCCACGTGCTCGCGACCTCCGCCCCCTGAGCGCTCGTGCCCGGCGTGCCGACGATCGCGGCGCCGAGCGCCTTCAAGAGCGTCTCCGCGTAGAAGTTGTCGCTGTTCTTCCCGAGCTCGGGGAGGAGCTCGGCGAGCCGCCGCGAGCGATGCACGAGGAGCTCGTTGCGTTCCCCGCTCCCGCCGAGCAGGAGCCGGCCGTCTGCCTTCACTCCCACTGCCGCGAGCGCCGTGCGCAAGACGTACGCCGGGAGCAAGCGCGGATCCTCGACGCGCTGGCGGTAGCGGAGCGGCGCGCTTCCCTCCGCAACGGCGCCGCCGAGATGCGCGACCAAGTGGTCCCCGCGCGGAGCGAGCCCGGCGACGGCGCGAAGCGGCTTGCCCCGCGCCCCCGTCGCGATCTGCCCGTCGCTCTCCACGAAGCCGTCCGGGAGGAAGCTCACCCGCGCGGGTGAGCCGCGCTGCGCCGGCTCGATCGTGACGAGCACGCTGTTTCGATCGACGGCGACGGCGCTCACCGGCGCGCGAAACGCCGCCCACTCGTTCGGCTGTTGCTCGAATCCCGGCGGAACGAAGTGGTCGTCGAAGGCGCTCTGATCGACGAGCAAGGCCCCCACTTCACGCACGCCACGCTCCTTGAGGGCGGCGGCCATCGCGGCCAAATCCGCGCTCGTGAGCGAGGGATCCCCCTCCCCGCGCAGCACGAGCGTCTCCACGCGGCCGCTCACGACGCGCCCATAGAGGCCGGTCGCGAACGTGCGCTCCGGGCCCAGATTCCTGAGCAACGCGCCCGCCGTCACGAGCTTCTGGTTCGACGCCGGGTTCTCCGCCACGTCGGCGGAGGCCGCTGCGAGCTCGGCGCCCGACGCGAGATCGATGAAGCAGCCGCCCAGCCGGGCGCCGGCGCTGCGCGCCCAGCGGACCGCCGCGTCGAGGGCTTGAGCCGTGGTCGTTGGCGGCGAGACGCGCGTGAGCGGCGCGGGGGCGACCGTGGGCTCGGCGAACGCCGGCCCGTCGAGCACCAGCGCGCCGAATCCCGTGAGAAACCCACGCCGGGAGAGCGAGCTCGGCTCTAGCCGCATTGCCTCGGAGTCTTAGACGGGGACGCCGAGTGGGCCACCTTTCGGCTTGCGCTGCTCCGGGTTCGAGGGGAAAGTGCGCCCCCGTGCGTGGCGCCCTGAAATCCTGCCTGGCCGGCGTGCTCACCTTGCTCGCGCTCGCGGCCCCCCGGGTCGCCCAGGCCGAGGAGCCCCTCGCCGACGCCGACGAGCCCCCCGCGAGAGCTAAGCCGGCCACAGAGCCGGATCTCCCGCCGCCCTCGACCCGGCTCAACCTCGCCCTCACGGGCGTCGGCGTTACGGCGGGCTTCTACGGCGCGGCCCTCGGCAGCTCGCTCATTTGGCACACCGGACCCTGGGCGGACGAGGTGCGCATTCCGATCGTCGGGCCCTGGATGGCGATGCCGTACTTCAAGTGCGGCAGCGAGCCGAACTGCGGCACGGCGCTCGTCATCGTGCGTGGCGTCCTGGCCGGGATCGACGCGATCGGGCAGGCGGGCGGCGTGCTCATCGCGCTCGAATCACTGTTCGTTCCCACGGCGAGCGCGAAGCGCGCAGCGGTGCGGCGTCCCGCGCACGCGCGCGTGCGTCCCGTTCCGTTCGTCGCAGGACGGGACGGCTTCGGGCTCGGCATCGCCGGCGAGCTCTGAAACACGAAACGCGCGGGTTGCGCGAGCGCGCGCTCATTGGCGCTCGCGGCGCGACGTCGCGCGTGAAACATCCCGTGGAACAAAAAAACGCGCGCGCAAACGTGCGCTAGGTGTCGGTTTTTTCTCGGGGTCGCCACGTCATGCGCGCTTTTGAGTGCAAGACGCGTCAAGGCGTGGTACCTCAATTCTCCGAGATGCCACCGGTGAACCGACGAACCAAGTTCGTCTTCGTCACCGGCGGAGTAGTCTCCTCAATCGGGAAGGGACTCGCCTCCGCGTCGATCGGAGCGCTGATGGAAGCGCGCGGCCTCGCCGTGACGCACATGAAGCTCGACCCGTACATCAACGTGGATCCGGGCACGATGTCGCCGTACCAGCACGGCGAGGTCTACGTCACCGACGACGGCGCCGAGACGGACCTCGATCTCGGCCATTACGAGCGTTTCACCTCCGCCCGCTTGAGCCGCCGCTCGAACGTGACCACCGGTCGCGTCTACGAGGCGGTGATCACGAAGGAGCGACGCGGCGAGTACCTCGGCGCGACCGTGCAGGTCATCCCGCACATCACGGACGAGATCAAAGCGCGCATTCGCGAAGCGACGGACGACGCCGACGTCGCCATCATCGAGGTCGGCGGCACCGTGGGCGACATCGAGTCGCTCCCGTTCCTCGAAGCGATTCGCCAGCTCAAGCTCGAGGCGGGCGCTTCGAACGCGGTCAGCGTGCACGTGACGCTCGTCCCGCACATCGCCTCCGCGGGCGAGCTCAAGACGAAGCCCACGCAGCACTCCGTGCGCGAGATGCGCGAAATCGGCATTCAGCCCGACATCCTGATCTGCCGCTGCGACCGTCCGATCGCGCGCGGCTTGAAGGAGAAGATCGCGCTCTTCTCCAACGTTCCGGTGGAGAGCGTCATCTCCGCCGTCGACGTCTCCTGCATCTACGAGCTGCCGCTCGTGCTCCACGCGGAAGGGCTCGACGCCCACATCGCCGAGCGCCTGAACATCTGGTCACGCCAGCCGGAGCTCGGCGGGTGGCAGAGCACGGTCGATCGCTTCAAGAAGCCCGCCAACGGCAGCGTCCGCATCGGGGTCGTCGGCAAGTACGTCCACTTGAAGGACAGCTACAAGTCCCTTCATGAGGCGCTCGTCCACGGCGGCATGGCGAACGAAGTCGCGGTGCACCTCGAGTACATCGATTCGGAGCAGCTCGAGCGCAGCAGCGCGGCCGGCCTCTTGAGCGGCCTCGACGGCGTGCTCGTCCCCGGCGGCTTCGGCGATCGCGGCGTCGAGGGGAAGATCCAGGCCATCGGCTTCGCGCGCGAGAACGGCGTTCCATTCTTCGGGATCTGCCTCGGCATGCAGCTCGCGGTGGTCGAGTACGCGCGCAGCGTGTGCGGCTTGAAGGGCGCGAACACGACCGAGGTCCAGAAGGACTGCCCACATCCCGTGATCGATTTCATGCCCGACCAGCGCGGCGTGAAGGACAAGGGCGGCACGATGCGCCTCGGCGCCTACCCCTGCGTGCTCACCGCGGGCAGCCGCGCCGCGCAGCTCTACGGGCAGGAGAGCATCTCCGAGCGGCATCGCCACCGGTTCGAGTTCAACAACGACTACCGCGAGCAGCTCATGCGCGCCGGCCTCAAGCTGAGCGGCACGAGCCCCGACGAACGCCTCGTCGAGATCGTGGAGCTCGAGTCGCACCCGTACTTCGTGGGTTGCCAGTTCCATCCCGAGTTCAAGAGCCGTCCGATGGCCGCCCATCCGCTCTTCTCGGGCTTCGTCGCCGCCGCGGTTCACCGCCGCGACACGATCGCGCGGAGCGCTCGCGACGAGCCTCCACCGACCGAGACTCGCGAGACGCGCAGCAGCGTCAACTGACGGCCTCGACCGGTGCGCGCGCGGGGCGTAGTCTCTCGCTCCTCGTGCCCCGGCTGAATCTCGGCTGCTTGCTGCTTCTCGTCCCGGCCTGCGCGACGATCCCGACGGTCGATGCGGCGCTGCACCACGATCTCTCGACGTTGCGGCGCTCGATCGCCGTCGAGCAGAGCCACGGCGAGATCGATCGCTCGCGCGCCGGCAAGATCGCGCGGGCGGTCGCCGCACGCGAGGTCTACTCGGGGGTCGGCCCGGGCGCGGCGGCGCGCATCCGGAGCCTGCGCGCCTGCGCACCGCCCGTCATCGACGCGCTCGAAGCGCGCTCGGCGCGCCAAGACGAGCCCGCCGCCGAGGCCACGCTCGTTCTGCTCGCGAACGGCCGCGTCGAGCCCGAACCACTCGCCGCGCGCTACGAGGACGCCGACAGCGGCGCTTGGCGTGCCGTCGCCGCGCGCGCCTCGCTTGCGCCCGCGCGCTACCTGAAGCGGCGGCACTACTTCGTCGACCCGGACCAGCGCGTCCGGCGTGCGGCTCTCGAGGCCGCGCTCCAAGCGCCGGCCGCGCTCGACAAGGACGCGCTCGCCGAAACGGCACGCCTCGATCCCGACGCGCAGTGCCGCAGCCTCGCGGCGCGAACGCTGGGCACCATCGGGGGCGAAGCGGGCGTTCGCGCGCTGATGGACCTCTGGGAGCACGGCGATGCCGACGATCGCGTCACCCTCGTCGAGGCGCTCGGGAAGCGCGCGGCTTTCGCCGCGGGCGGTCGCGCGGAGCTTTTGCACATCGCCGAATCGGAGCGCGGCATAGCGGCGATTGCGGCGGCGGGAACGCTCCTGCGCGTCGAGCCCGAGTCGGGTGCCCAAGCCAAAGCGCTGCTGGCCCGCGCGATCACCGACGGCAGCGGTGACGAGCAGACGTTGGCCGTCACGCTCGCGCCGCTCGACCCTTCGCTCGTCCAGGCGCTGAAGAAGGCCGAGCCCGCGGCGGATCCGGTGCTCCGCGTCGCCATCCTCGCACGCCTGCTCCAGGTACCGGCGGAGCGAACGCGAGCCTTCACGGCGCTGCGCACGGAGGCGAAGAGCCAGAGCGATGCCGCCGGCGCCGCCCGCGAAGCGCTCGCGCGCGCGGGGGACCGCAGCGTCGCGCCCCGCTTCGTCGAAGCGCTCGGCGCGAAGGAGTGGCAGGTGCGGCAGGGCGCGGGGCTCGCGCTCGTCTCGCTCGGCGATTACAGCCACGCCTCGACGCTGCTCGCCGATGACGACGCGAACGTCCGCGTCGCCGTCGCCTGCAGCATCCTCGGCAGCTGAGCGAAAGAACCGAGCCCGAGCGAAGCGCCCGCGTGGGGGAAGCTCCGCCGAGCTGGCGAAGGCGGAGCAGGGCCCGGAGAGCGACTCCGAGTTCGCCGAGTACACGCTGGTAGTCATTTCTTTCAATCAAGCAAGGCGTGCCGAAAACCCGTGCGTGGAGCGACGGCTCCGTACGGCAGCCGAAAGCGGCGCGCGGGGGTAGGCCAAAGAACCGGGCGAGCTCTGTGGCGGACCTGTTTTTTTCCTCGAAAGTGGAAGTGATCGGGGCTTCGGAAGGCGGGGATACCTTACGAGATCGGTTTCACCACCCACCTCGTCGTTTCCTCCGGCGAGACAAGAAAACGTCAATGTCGTCAAAACATCGCTTCGCCGCACCGACCTTCCTTCGGCCTATTACCCCCCGGCGCGGGCCGGCAGCCTGGTCCGCTGCGGCGTTGAGCGCCGCGACCCTCGTGGTTGCCTGTTCACCGACCGCTGTCGAGCAGGACCCGGACGGTGCCTCGGGCATGGCAGGCAAGGGCCCGGTCAATGGCATGGACAAAGGCGGCTCGGCCGGGTCCACCGCCGGTACGGGAGCGAGCGGCGCCGGCGGCTCCTCGGGCGGCAGTGCCGGCAAAGCGATGACCGCGGGGGGCGCGGCGGGCAGCAGCGCTGGGCGTGGTGGCGCGGGCGCTGGTGGCGCAGGCGGCGCGGGCACAGGCGGCATGTCGGGCGGCCGCGGTGGCCAAGCCGGTTCGATGACGATGTCGATGGCCGGTGGCGGGATGTCGACGGGAGGACAAGCAGGCGGCGCCGGCGCCTCCGGCGCGGCGGGTGCGGCTGGCACGTCCACGGGCGGCAAGCCCGCGGCAGAGCCGAGCGCCGGATGTGGCAAGGCGAATCCCCAGGTCGGAAGCTCGGGCAGCCCGCTGATGGTCTCGAGCCATCAATACTACGTGAAGCTGCCGACCAGCTACGACGCGAGCAAGCCGTACCCGGTCGTCTTCATGTTCAACCCGACGGGTAATCCCATCAACTGGGCGGAGCAGAACGCGGGCTTCGAGAAGAACGGCGCGAAGGACGGCGCGATTCGCGTCTACCCGCATCCGCAGAACTCGTCGAACGGGTGGGGCTCGGGCGACGTCTCGTTCTTCGAGCCGCTCTACCAGAAGGTGGTCGGCGACTATTGCGTGGACCAAGCGCGCATGTTCGCGGGCGGCGAGAGCTCGGGCGGCGACTTCGTGAGCATTCTCGGTTGCGAGCACGCCGACAAGCTCCGCGCCGTCGCGCCCTGCGCCACGAAGGACGTGGGCGGCTACCCCCTCGACGCGACGAAGCGGAAGTGCACGGGCGAGGTGACCGCAACGGTCATTCACGGCAAGAACGACAACGTCGTCGGGCCCGAGAACGGACCGAAGACGCGCGACTTCTACGTGGCGTTGAACCACTGCATGAACATGTCGATGCCTGTCATGGGCTACACCGACGCGATGTCGAACTGCGTCGAGTTCCAGGGATGCGATCCCGGCTACCCCGTGCAGTGGTGCCAGCACACCGACCCCGAATACAGCGGGACGAATCACGGCTGGCCGCACTTCGCGGCCGATTACCTGTGGAAGCTCTGGTCGACGTACTGACCGCGATTTGACCGCGATTTGAGAAGTCCGTGGCGCCGCGAAACACCCAAGCGCGCTTGGGTGTTTCGATGGAGAAAGTCACCGGCAGGCAGGTCTCGCCAAAAAACCAAGGATTTTTTTGGGGTTCAAACGAAGTGACCCCCAAAATTCACGATCGATGCGAACGGCCTGCGGTTGTACGCTGCGCGTCGTGCGCTTGGTTTTCGTGGTGTTGGCGGCGGCCGTGTCGGCTTGTGGCGGCTCGAGCGGCGCCGATGATGCGGCGTCGGGCGCGGGCGGACAGAGCGGGAGTGCGACGAGCGGCGGAGGCGGAAGCGGCCAGGCGGGTAGCGCTGGGAAGCCGGCCGCGGGCGGATCGGGCGCGAACGGATCGGGGGGGTCGGATGCGGGAGCGGACGGCTCGGGAACGGGAGGCGCGAGCACGGGCGGAAGCTCGGGGATGAGCGGGACGGCTGGGACGCCGGCGCCGGATTGCACGGGGACGTTCGGCGAGCCGACGCTCGTGATGGACG
>DASUGE010000465.1:0-2352 GCA_036274215.1 Polyangiaceae bacterium
GTCAAGCACATTCCGAATAAAATACTCACGGCACGCGAGACCTCGTCAGCAGCACCCAATCACTACCGCTCCAGGCCTCGGGGCGGTTGTTAACAACGTGCCGCGTCTCCGTCTCCCACGAGCCCATAGCCCCGAGGCCGAGCACCGCGCCGCCCGACCAGCTCATCAGCCGTCACGGCGATTCGCGGCGTGGCTCGCCAGAATCTCGCCTCTGCACCGTTCAGCATCGCCACCGCGCTTCACTTCCCGCGCTTCACTCGCCTCCCGATCGCACCTCACCGCCCGATGCCGTCGTGCCCCCACGCTGGCTTCGCCAGCGTAAGGGGGCACCCGCGCGCGGAAGCCGAAGGCTGAGCACGCGGTCCGCACCACCCCGTACCCATGTGGGGGCATCCAATCACCCTGCGCCGTCGATGGCGGGCCGTACGACGCCGTACCCACGTTGGGGGCATCTACGCGAGCGCAACCCGGCTGCTCGGTCGGCGTAAAGCTGCACGGTCTTGCCCCTTTTCGCTCGTCTTCGCGACCTTCATCCCTTTGCTGCGAACGCTGAGCAAGTGCGCCGGCTAGCGCTCGAGGCCGATCCAGGCGCCGCCGCATGCCAGACCGAGGGCGATGGGAGCCGTGGCGAGCGCGAAGAGGACGCCGATGGGGGCGGCGAGCCAGAGCATGAAGACGAGGAGCCCCAGCGTGAGGACGGCTGCTGCCGCGGGCTCGAGCAAGCCGTGCGCCGAGCTCGCGCGCGCCACGAGGTAGCCCGAGATGGGAAACGCGGCGAGCACGGCGATGCCCAGCAGCACGAGCGGACCCGACGAGCGCACGTCGGCTTCGTCGGCGAGCGCGAAATCGATGTTGAAGCGATTGCCGAGCACCACGGCCCCCGCGACGAGGGTCACGATCAGGCCGAGCGTGACGAAGGCGCCCGCGACGATCCAGCGCAGCATCACCGGACGTTCCGGGTGCGTCAGGCGCGCGCGCACCGCCTCGATCGTGGGCGGGTCGATGGTCGACAGACGCGCGATGCGCTCTTCGCCGCGCAGGGCGAGCACCGTGCCGATGGCCATGAAGAGCAGCATCGGGATGGCCGTCACGAGCAGCCCGGGCCCGCGACCCCACACGATGTGGTCGTACAAGCCGTGCAGGAGCATCGCGACGAACCAGGCGACGCGAAACCAGCGATCGTGCAGGCGCGTCGCGCCGAGCGCGTAGCCCCAGAGACCGGCAAAGAAGAGCTGACCCGGCGCCGCGAGCAGCGAGCGCACGAACGCCATCTGATCGCCGGGGGCGAGCGGGGTGAGCGCCGTCTTCACGGCCGCCAGGCCCGCTGCCGCCGCCACGGCGTAGGTGAGCCCGAGGCGCGCGCTCCCGATGCGGCGGCGGCGGTAGAGCGTCCAGACGACGAGCACCTCGAGCCCTTCCTCGAGCGGCGCCGCCAAGAGGAACGTCGCGAGCAGGGCGCCGCTCACGCCCGAGCGGCTCACTTCGAGCGATAGATCCGTCCAGCCGAGGACGACTCGCTCGACGTGAACGGCGGCGACGCCGGCGATCGCACCCCCGAACGCGACCCACAGCGCGAGGCGCCGCGAGAGACGCTCGCGAGGGCGCACTTTGTAGAAGACGAGGAAGCCGAGCAGCAGGGGCAGCGCGGCGAGAACGAAACGCATGTCAGAAGTGCAGGCCGGCGAGCGCCGTCGCCGTCAAGGCGCCGCCCATGCTGCTCCCGCTCTGGCAGTAGAAGCCGGGCGTACCGTTGGCGGCGAGCGCCTGCGTGCAGCTGCCCTCGCGCGAGAGAACCAGGAGGTCGGCTCCGGCGTTCACGCCGACCGAGAACATGTTCGTGAAGTAGTAGTCGAATCCGCCGCCGAGCCGCCCATCGACACCCCGCAGCGTGGGAGCATCGACGCCCGGCATCGCGCCCGCTTGCACGTACCCGGCGCCGAGCGTCAGGTACGGCTCGAACGCGCCGAACGGCCAATGCAGACCTGCTTCGAGCCCGACCGTCCAGAGCTTGGTATCCGGCAACGGCGCGTAGCGAAAGCGGACCCCGAGCGTCAGGAAAACGAGCCTCACGCCCGCGCCGGCGCCGACCACGACGCCGGTCTGCGTCGTGCTCACGCTCGCCGGGTCGACGATCGCGTCATTCTTGAACGTGCCGAGGCCGAGGTGCATGACGCCCACGTCGCCGTTCACCCAGACGAACTCGAGGCCGCGCCCCGAGTCCTCCTTGTCGGCTTTGGCGAGCTCGGCCTCTGTCGCGGCTGGCGTCGCGGGCGCGGCGCCCGGCGGCGGGGCGGTCTCGAGCGCAGGCGGCGGCGCGAGCCCGCCCGCCGAAAGCGAGGAGGTGTCGGCTGG
>DASUGE010000466.1:0-5193 GCA_036274215.1 Polyangiaceae bacterium
GCGGGCCGTCGCGTGCGTCGCCGACATTCGCCACGAAGAGCAAGTGCAGGCCGCCGTGAGCAAAGCGGTCGCGGCCTTCGGCGGCATCGACGTGCTCGTCAACAATGCGAGCGCGATCCAGCTCACCGGCACGCTCGCGACGGAGATGAAGCGCTTCGACCTGATGCATCAGGTGAACGTGCGCGGGACGTTCCTCTGCTCGCGCGCCCTCGTCCCCGAGCTCGGCAAGCGCGACAATCCCCATATTCTGATGCTCTCGCCGCCACCGTCGCTCGAGCCGCGCTGGTACGCCCCCCACCTCGCCTACACCCTGTCCAAGATGGGCATGAGCTTGTGCGTGCTCGGCCTCGCGGAGGAGCTTCGGAGCCGCGGCATCGCGGTCAACGCGCTCTGGCCGCGCACGGCGATCGCGACGGCGGCGATCGAGAATCTGCTCGGTGGCGCCCCCCTCATGGCACGCGCCCGGCGCCCGGAAATCGTGGCAGACGCCGCGCACGCGATCCTCACGCTGCCGAGCCGTCAGGCGACCGGACGCTTCTTCATCGACGAGGAGATCCTGCGCGAAACGGGCGTGACCGACCTCGAGAAGTACGCCGTCACGCCCGGGGCCGAGCTCGCGCCCGATTTCTTCCTGTAGCGGTCGTTGCGCCGGGGTGGTCATGGTAATAGAGCCCATGCTCCGAGGGCGGCTTGAGCGCTCGAACTTCCGGCGCTTCGCGGGTGTCGCGCTGACGGCCCTGACCTTGCTCGCGACACGCGCGGCGCACGCCGAGGAAGGGCGTTTTTCCGATCGCTTCTTCCGCGGCACGAGCCCGGGAGAGCTTCGGACCGCCAAAGTCGCCGTCGTCGGCGCACTCTACGTCGCGGCCGTCGCGAGCGTCAGCATCGGCGTCGCCAGCCTGATCCAGGCGGGTCAAAAAGGCGACGACGCCGACTCGTTCAAGCGCGAACAGTCGCAGGGCTTCTGCAACGACCTCGCGAGCCCCGCCTGCGCGAGCTACCGAAACCTGCTCGACGAGCAGCGCGAGGCCAGAAATACCGGCTGGATCCTGGTGGGCTCCGGCGGATTGCTCGCGCTCGGCGGCGCGCTCACGGCCGAGCTCTGGAAGAACGACGCCCGAGCGCGCGTCGCCGTACGCGTGAGCCCGGGCGGGCTCTCGCTCGGGCTCACGGGGAACTTCTGAGCGGCGCCGCCGCTCGGCACGTCACTCGTAATCGATCGAGCGGATCTCGACCTCGGTCTCGCCAGCAGGTCGACGAACGCTGACCGTCTCGCCGACCTTGCGCTTCATCAGGCTGTGCCCGAGCGGCGATTGAAAGCTGATGCGGCCCGCGCTCGGATCCGCCTCGTCCGGGCCCACGATCCGGTAGCGCTTCTCGTTACCGTCCTCGTCCACGAGCGTCACGAGCGCGCCGAAACGCACGACGTCCGTCTGCACCTCGGAGGCGCGGACGACGACCGCTCCGTCGAGCCGCTTCGTGATGAAGCGAATGCGGCGGTCGATCTCGCGCAGGCGCCGCTTGCCGTAGATGTACTCCGCGTTCTCCGAGCGATCGCCCTGCGCCGCGGCGTCCGATACCTCCTGGACGACACGGGGCCGCTCGGTCGTGGTGAGCAGGCGGAGCTCGTCGGCGAGCTTCTTGGCGCCTTCCGGCGTGAGGTAATTGGGCATCTGGCGACCGCGCCGAAGGCAGCGTAGCGTAGCTCGACGTGAAGCCCGCGCGGCTCCTCCTGATTTTGGGCGCAGGTTTCGTGGCCTTGGCGGGCCTCGCCGGGCTCTTGCTCTGGCTCGCCCTGCCGACGCTGATCCAGGCGGAGGTGAAGAAGCGCGCGCGCGAGCAGGGCGTGGAGCTCACGCTCGGGACCCTCGACTTCGGTTGGCAATGGGCCGAGCTCCGCGCGAGCAAGGCGACGCTCGTCGGCGTCTCGGGCTTCGAGCTCGGCATCGATCGCCTGAACGTCGAGCTCGACGGGACGAAGCTCACCCGCCTCGACTTCACGGGCCTCACGGTCGAGGCGAGCGGCTCGGCCCCGGCGCTCGCTCTCTCGCTCGGCGCGTGGACGAAGCGCTACCCGAGCTCGTTCGCGCTGCCGCTTTCGGCGCGTGGCGTGACGGTTCGCTTCCGGCCGGAGCCGGGGCAAGCCGTATGGCTCGAGCTCACGGGCGGCACCGTCGCGACGACCGCCGCCGGGACGATCGTCGCCGCGGAGCACGCCAAAGTCGCCGGCATCGACGTGGGCCGCGTGGGGGCGACCTGGAGCACGACCGCCACGAGCGTCGCGCTCGGTTTGGGCGAGACCGATCTGGCGCGCGCGCCCGTGCGCGTCGCCGTGGACCTCGGCGCTGCCCGCCCGCGCCTCGCGTTCCAGCTCGTGCCCACGTCGCTCGAGCGCCTGGCGGGGCCCTTCGCCGTCGCGCTGCCCGTGCACGGGGTTTCGGCGAGCGCCACGATCGCGCTCGAGTTCGCCGACAAGACGGCCGCTTACCCCGAAACGGGCGCCGCCCATCTCGAGCTTCACGGCTGGATCCCGCCGCATCCGGCCGAGCTCGACGGCTTCGTGTTCGGCGACACCACCGTGATCGATGCGTCCCTCGCCTTCACCCCCGACGGCAAGACCGTCACGCTCGATCCCACGCACCTCACGGCGGGCCGCTTCGAGCTCGGCGGCAAAGGCACGCTGGTGCGCGACCCCGACGCCGCACGCCTCGACGTGGATCTCAGGGGCGCGCTCCCCTGCGACGCGCTCGCCAGCGCAGCAGCCGAATCACGCGTGGGTCGCTTGCTCGGCAAGGTGCAAGGCGGCAAAGCCGGCTCCGTCGCTCGCCAGGCCATCGGCGGCACCGTCGGCGTTCGCGTTCAAGTGGCGGCGAGCACGAAGAACCTCTCCGGCGCGAGCATCAAACGCAGCATCGGCATCGGCTGCGGCCTGAAGCCCCTCACCCTCGACGACGTCCTGCGGCTCGGCGAAACCCTGCTCCCGAGCGATCTCTCCGAGCTCCAAGAAGACATCGTGAAGCTCACGCCCAAGCTCCCGAACGGCGCACCGCTGATCCCGTCCGTCCTGCCGCCCCTGCCCCTTCTGCCGCCGAACCTGCCTAGTTTGGTGCTTCCGCCTCCGAGGGAGCCCGTGCGAAAACCCGACGCTAAACCGGCACCCGACGCCAAGGGTCAAAAGCCCTCGCGTTAGTCGCTCAGCTTGAACTTTACCGAATAGCTCACGACCACGGCGCGGCCCGACGGCGTCCGCGCGAAGGACACGTTCTCGAGGGCGCGCACCATGCACGTCTGGAACGCATCGCCACGCAGCTTCGTGCGGGGTTTCCCCACTTTCGCTCTGCCCCCGCTGCCGCCAATCGTGAGATCGGCGCCGAACGTCCCGACGCTCCCCGGCACCTCGATCGCGCGGTAGCAGTCGAGGTAGCTCGGCGCCGCCGCCTCGAGCGCGCGGAGAAAATCGGCGCGAGCGGCCGCGTCGGCGGCGCTCCCGCCGATGTGAAGACCGAAGCTCTTCACGCTGAGCTCTGGTAAGGGCGGCCCGTGCCGCTCGGGTGCCGCGGGTGCGACGCCGGGGCCAGTCGCGGCGGGAGCAGCCGTTCCCGGAGGAGCCGCGGCGGGGACGGCCCCGGGCGGAGCCGTCGTGCCGGCAGGCGCTCCCGCGGGCGCGGCGGCGGGCCTTTCTGATGCCGCTTCGGGCGCCGCCGCCGGCCGCTCGGCGCTGGGCTTCGCGCAAGCCGCGACCGAGACGCCGAGCACGGTGACGAGGGCCGTCCGAAGTGACACGGCCTCGGCCCATACCGCGTTCCGCGGACGAGCGCGACCAGCTTCCGCCCGCGACTCACGAGGACTATCTCTCTATGCCCATGGGCCGACCAGCGCGCTCTCAGCGGGCCTTGCTCGGCGAGGTCGCCCTTGCTCTGGTCGCGCTCGGCCTCGGGTGCTCGCGAGCCGAGCCGTCGCGGCGCGTGCCGTCCGCCACGACGCCGGTTGCGGCACCACCGGCTGCGTCCGCGTCGACTACCGGGACGCCATCCCGCGCAGCGCTGCCGAGCGCGCGGCCCGTGACCACGAGCGTCGTCGAAGAGAAGACGGACGCAGGGATCCCCGGTCTCGTGCTCGGCGAGCTCGCCGAGGTGGGGCCCGCCGCGCCCGCCACGGTAACGAGCGCGGGCGTCGTGCTCGTCGCGAAGGACGATCGGCTGCTCGTCGCGACACGCTCCGCCGCAGCGCGACCCGAGAAAGCGCGTTTCACGCCCGTCGAGGCGCCGGGCGCGGCGTTTGCGCCCGTGGCCCGCGGTCCCGGTGTTGCGGGCGGCTTTGCGTACTGGATCACGCACGGGCGGCTCGTGCGGCGCGCGCTGAGCGGCGAGCATGGGCTCGAGGTGCTTGCCGACGATGCACGCGACGCCTCGCGCGTCACGGCGATCGAGCTGAACGGAAAGACTGCCGCCGTCTTCCTCGGTCGCGCCGATCACGAAGGCACCTCGCATGCGCGGCTCTGGGTCGAAGGCGGCACGCTCCTCGATCTCACGCCCGACGGCGCCGGAGCGAGCAGCGTCTCGCTCGTGCGCGCCGGCGATCACCTGCTCGCGACCAACATCGACGGTAGGAGCGCGATGACGCCCATGCACGCGCGACGTGTCGACCTCGGCGCGAGCGGTGCCACGCTGGGGCCCGACGTCGTCGTGTGGGTGGGCGGCCCGTCGCAAGGATGGACGGAGACGGTCGTCGGCTCCGAGGGCGGGCACGCCTGGGCGCACGTGCCGATCGAGCGGGACGTGACGCACTTCGGCTTGGCGAGCATCGATCTCGGTGCCGAGCCTCACATGGACTCCGAGGTTCTCTTCTTCGACTACAAGAACGGACTCGACCTCGCGCCGGTCGCCACCGCGGAGCTCTGCGGGCACGCCACGGTGGCGTACGTGCGACCGACGACGAGCGCTCCACACTCCCCGGCGGAGCTCGTGCTGGTCCGGCTCGGCACCCAAGCCGCGACGGTCGTCACGGGAGCCCGTGGCTTTGCTGGGGTTTCCCTGACCGCCGTGCCCGGCGGCGGGGCCATGGCCTATGTCGCCGATGGGCGGACCTGGGCCATGGCCCTGGGCTGTCGTTGAGCCGAAGCGTGGGGCCATGCGTCTAACATTCGGCCCCGTCATGCGTATAAGAGGCGTGCCCATTCGCCGTTACGCTTTC
>DASUGE010000467.1:0-8511 GCA_036274215.1 Polyangiaceae bacterium
CCGCAGAACGTCTGCAGCACGCGCTGTTCGGGCAGCGGTGGCTCTGCCAGGTGCGCATGCTCCGGACGCGCTTCGCCGGGCGTCGCGAGGGCAAGGACGAGCGTCTCGAACGGCTCCAGGTCGCCGCGGGTCACGGCGGCTTGGATCGCTTCTTCGATGCGGTGGTTGCGGGGAATGAGGGTGGGATTGGCTCGCCGCATGAGCGCCGTGCGCTGCGCGGCGCCGTCGGGCTCGAGCGCGAGCCGTTTTCGCCATCGTTCGAGCCACTGGCGCATGGGTGCCTGATTGCCGCTAAAAAGCGACAGCAAGCCGGACTCGCCGGACGGCTCGCTCGCCGCGTCGAGACGGCTCCAAAAGAGGGTGTAGTCGGCCGCATGAGCCGCCAGCTCGGAGAGCACCCCCTCGGCGAGGGCTCCGTCGTTCTCCTCTTCTCGGAGCAGCCCGAGCTTCGCGCGCATGACCTCGCCGTAGGCGCGCTCGAAGAGTCCCTCGAAGCGGTCGAGCTCTGTGCTCGCGAGACGCACGGCGTCGTCCACGTTGTCCGCGATGAGCGGCAGGAGCGCTTCGGCGAGCCGCGCGAGGTTCCAGAGCGCGATGCGCGGCTGATTCGAGAACGCATAGCGCCCGCCTGTGTCGATCGAGCTGAACGTCTTTTTCGGGTCGTATTCGTCGAGGAAGGCGCAGGGGCCGAAATCGATCGTTTCGCCCGAGATCGTCATGTTGTCGGTGTTCATCACGCCGTGCACGAAGCCCACGCCGAGCCAGCGCGCGACGAGCCTCGCCTGCGCGGTGAGCACGCGTTCGAGCAACGCGAGCGCGTCGTTGCCCGTCCGCTCGGCGTCCGGATAGTGCCGGGCCAGCGCGTAGCGGGTGAGCAAGCGCAGGCCCTCGGTGTCGTCGTTGTTCGCGAAGTACTGAAACGTTCCGATGCGCAGATGGCTCGCCGCCACGCGCGTGAGGACGGCGCCCGGCAGCAAGCCGTCGCGAATCACGGGCTCGCCCGTCGTGACGAACGCGAGTGCTCGCGTCGCGGGGATCCCGAGCGCCGCCATCGCCTCACTCACGACGTACTCGCGCAACACGGGACCGACGGCAGCGCGCCCATCACCCCGGCGCGAGAACGGCGTTCGCCCGCTGCCCTTGAGCTGGACGTCGCGGCGCAGTCCGTCCGTCCCGACCACCTCGCCGAGCAAGATGGCGCGGCCGTCGCCGAGGCGCGGCACGAACCCGCCGAACTGGTGCCCCGCGTACGCCTGAGCGAGCGGCTCCGCACCGTCCGGCACCACGTTGCCGCTCAGCACGAGGGCGCCTTCGGGCGACTCCAGGCGCTCCAGGTCGGCTCCGAGCAGCCGAGCGAGGGCGTGATTCACCTTGACGAGGCGCGGCTCGCGCACGGGCGTTGGCGCGACGCGCGCGAACAACCGCTCCGGTAGGCGAGCGTACGTGTTGTCGAAGCGCAGCATGCCGTGCGGAAGCTACCGCTCGACGACCAGGCGTGCCACGCCACCCGAGAACCTGGACGCGTACAGGATGCCGTGGATGCCGTGGGCGTCGTCGTACGCGCCGGTTCCGGCGTGACTCGAGCCGCTGGACGCTTTTCCCCGACCCGGGCCCAGCATTGCCCAAGCAGATGGCATTCCGGGCGCGTTCGTGACATGGCCCGCGCGCGATGACCGAAGTGCCCCCGCTTTGGGCGTGTCTGCCGCCGCGCGATGCGGGCGCCGACGCCGTGCTCGAGGGCTTCCTGACTTATGTCGGCAAGCTCGGCATCGAGCTCTACCCGCACCAGGAGGAAGCGGTGCTCGCGCTCATGACGGGCAGCCACGTCATCGTGCACACGCCGACCGGCTCCGGAAAATCGCTGATCGCGACGGCGGCGCATTTCAAGGCGCTCGCCGAAGGCGGCCGCTCTTTCTATACGTGCCCGATCAAGGCGCTCGTGAGCGAGAAGTTCTTCGCGCTCTGTCGCGAGCTCGGGCCGGAGCGCGTCGGCATGATGACGGGCGACGCCACCGTCAATCGCGACGCGAGCATCATTTGCTGCACGGCGGAGATCCTCGCCAACATCGCGCTCCGGGAGGGGAGGGACGCAGCGGTGAGCTCCGTCGTGATGGACGAGTTTCACTATTTTTCCGACAAGGAGCGCGGTGTGGCCTGGCAAGTGCCGCTCCTGACGCTGCCTCAGGCGCGCTTCGTGCTGATGAGCGCGACGCTCGGCGACGTGAGCGCGTTCGAGGCGCTGCTCGAGCGACAGACCGGCGTGCCCGTCTCGACGGTGCGCTCGGGCGTGCGCCCGGTGCCGCTCACGTTCGAATACCAGGAGAAACTCCTGCAGGAAGCGACCCAAACGCTCGTCGCCGAGGGCCGTGCCCCCGTGTACGTCGTGAGCTTCACGCAGCGCGGCGCCGCGGAGGCCGCGCAGAATCTCACGAGCCTCGACTACTGCACGAAGGAAGAGAAGCGCGAGATCGCCGACGCCTTGCGCGGTGAGAGCTTCAAGAGCCCGAACGGTAAAGACGTGCAGCGGCTCCTCCGGCACGGCATCGGGCTGCACCACGCGGGACTTTTGCCCCGCTACCGCCTGCTCGTCGAGAAGCTCTGCCAGCGCGGGCTCTTGAAGATCATCTGCGGCACGGACACGCTCGGCGTCGGCGTGAACGTGCCGATTCGCACGGTGCTCTTCACCAAGCTCTGCAAGTACGACGGCGAGAAGGTGCGGCTGCTCGGCGTCCGCGATTTTCAGCAGATCGCGGGGCGCGCGGGACGCAAAGGCTTCGACGTGCGCGGCCACGTCGTTTCGCTCGCGCCGGAGCACGCCGTCGAGAACCTGCGGCTCGAGGCCAAGGCGCAGGCGCAGCAGCGCAAGAAGTTCGTGCGCAAGAAGCCGCCCGAGTGGGGCTACGTGCCCTGGGACAGAGCCGTTTTCGAGCGTCTCTCGACGGGCGAGCCGGAGCCGCTCGTTTCGCGCTTCGAGGTGACGCACGGCATGTTGCTCGGCGTGCTCGGTCGCGAGCACGGCGGCTGCACGGCGATGAAGCGCCTCGTGAAGGAGAGCCTGGAGACGCCGGCCCAGAAGCGGAAGCACCGCGCGCGCGCCGTCGAGCTCCTGCGCTCCTTGTGGCAGGCCGGTATCGTCGAGTTCCGGAGCGCCGCGGAGGGCGGGGGCGTGCGCCTGCACGACGAGCTGCAGGACGAATTCTCGATTCTCCAGGCGCTCGGCCTGTTCATCGTCGACGCGGTCGAGCGGCTCGACCGGGAGAGTCCGAGCTACGCGCTCGACGTGATCGGGCTCGTCGAGTCCGTGATCGAGGATCCGGAGGTGATCCTTCGCGCGCAGGTGGACAAGCGGAAGACAGCGAAGCTCGCCGAGCTCAAGGCGGCGGGCGTCGAGTACGACGAGCGCATGGCCGAGCTCGAGAAGATCGAGCATCCGCAGCCGAACGTGGAGTTCTTGCAGGCGAGCTTCGCGCCCTTCGCGGCCGAGCATCCGTGGGTGCGTCACGGGGATTTGAAGCCCAAATCCGTCGCGCGCGAGCTCGTCGAGTCGCTGCAGCCCTTCGGAGGCTACGTGAAGGAGTACGGCCTCGCGCGGTCGGAGGGGCTGCTCCTTCGCTACCTCTCCGAGGTTTACAAAACGCTCGTGCAGACGATTCCCGAGCTCGCGCGCACCCCGGAGCTCGAGGAAGCGACGGCGTACCTCGGCGCGCTCGTGCGCGGCGTCGATTCGAGCCTACTCGACGAATGGCAGAGGCTGCAGCATCCGGAGGACGCGCTCGAGGCGGGGTCCGACGCGACGGAGAAAGAGCGCGCTGCGCCGGTCCTCAATCGACGCGCGCTCACCGCCTTGGTTCGCAACGTCATGTTCTCGCTCGTGCGGGCGCTCGCCGCGCGGGACTACGAGTCCTTCCTCGACGCCGTCGAGCCGGGCGCCGTCGCGCCGACCCCGCTCGACGTCGAGCGCGCGCTTTTCCCACTGTTCGAGAGCGGAGCGAGCATCCAGACCGACGCCAAGGCTCGTCATCCCGTGCACACGTCGATCGACGAGCACGAGGAGCTCTGGGACGTGACTCAGTCGCTCCTCGTGGATGACGAGGTGTGCGAGGTGACCATCCGTGGACGCATCGACGTCGTGCGGTCGCAAAGCGAAGGACGCGCGGTGTTCCTGCTCGACCATGTCGGAGAAGGCTGATTCCCTTGCCGCCGAGGCGCGCGCTCGGCTCGACGAAGCGCTCGGGATGTCGTCGACGCTTCACGAGCCCGGGCAACGCGAACGCTATCGAGCACTGCTCGAACGAGCGATCGGCGACGCCTCTCAGGCGCTCGCGCGTGAAGATCGAGCTACGGTGATCGTAGCCCTGTGCGCGACGCTCTCCGCCGCGCACACCGCGAAGGCCGCGGACGCGTCCCACGGCGCAAGCCAGCTGTCGCAGAGCGCGCAGCGTGCGCCGACGCGGGAATCCTGCGAGGAAGGGTGGCAGCGCGTCGCCGGGATCGTCGCGGGCGCCGGAGCATCGGCTCGCGTGGCGACCGAGATGGCGGCGCGCCTCGAGCACGCACGACCGGGCTCGCCCGCGGCACGGCGCGCGCAGAAGGCGGCGGAGCGTGCGGAGTCCGCCGCGCGCGCTGCCCGCGCGCTGGTCGAGCAACGTAACGACGCCTATACGTTTCATACGGCGCGTTCCTTTTCCTTTGGGGAGGGTTGGTACCTTGCAGCGGCCGCGGTGCTTGCCGGCGTGACGATCCAGATCGAGCCGGGGACCGATCGGACGCTCCAGGCCGAGACATTTCTGCGCGCTGCGGGGCTCGCCGAGCGCATCGCGCCGTATCGCCCGCGGCCGCGTGCCATGAAGCAGGTGACCGAGCTCGTGGCGCGTGCGTTCAGGGCCGACCCGCTTGCCGCTCAGGCGCGGCTGCGTGCGGCGTTCCTCGGCGACGCGCCAGCGCCGTCCGACGTGCTCGAGTGGGTGGACCGGCGGCTCGTCGCGAACGGCGCCAGCGGCTCATCCACAAAGAAAGTGCTGCTCTGGAATCGCGACGGGACCCACCATCCCGGTCGCAACACCGTGTACGCGGAGCTCGTCGCGCTGACGGGCGCAGTGCTCGAAGCGGGCCTCGTGCCGATTCTTACCGGCGACGCGCTGCGGAGTGAGCCGCTGCCGCGCGGGGCGGTGGACATGATCCTCTTTTGGAAAGACCCCATTTTCGGGCGCGCCAATCAGCGCCGGGCGCAGCTCGCCTTCTTCGAGCACCTGCGCGCGCGACACGGGCTCGTCGGGCAGCTTGGCGTTACGACGGCGGGGATGGACGGTCCCGCGCTGCTGGGGCTTCCGACCCTGTACCTCACGGACGCCCCGAACGTGCGCATGCGCGAATGGGTCGGCGCCGTCCCGGGTTACGAGGAGCTCGTGCGCGACCACGGCTACCTCGAGCGCGTCGCGCGCGTACTGAAAGCGTGGGCTACTGCTTGAACAGCGCGAGATCGGCGGCGTCGCCCATGGCCTCGTAGCCGGCGGGCCCGGGGTGGAGGCCGTCCTGCTGCGCCCATTCGGCGAACTTCGCTTGGATGCTGGGTGGGCTCTTGCCGTCGCTGATGGCCTCGTCGAAGTCGATGACACCGTCGAACGCGCCGCCCCTGATGTACGTGTTGAGCGTCGTGCGCACCTGCTCGTGGGCGACGGTGTAGTAGCTGTGGCCGTTGAACGGCGTGATGGTGCCGCCGTAGACGAGCAGTCCCTCGTCGTGCGCCTGCTTGATGAGCTTGTCGTAGACGCTCTGGAGAGTCTGTGCCGACGCGTTGCCGTTGATGTCGTTCACGCCGTCGAGAATGATCACGTACTTTACGCCGCTCTGGCCGAGCACGTCGCGTGCGAAGCGCGCTTCCGCGGCCGTGCCGGTCCCGGCGAGGTTCGTGCCGCCGATGCCCTGATTCACCAAGGCGACGTGCTTCGTCGTGGGGTCCGCCTGCAGGCGCGCCGCGAGAATGTCCGTCCAGCGGTTGAAATGGTTCGTGTCGCTACCGCGCCCGTCCGTGATGGAGTCGCCGATGGCGACCGCCGCGACCGCCGAAGTATCGGCCATCACGTCGACACCCGAGATGAAGTACCAGTGGTCGGTGCCCTGCGCCGACGTCATGCTGGCCTGACTCACGTCGGTGCTGCCCGCCTGCACGTAGGACGTGGTGCGTGAGCCGGCGTGCGCCGTGAGGTTACTGGGCACGCTGCCGAGCGCCATCGTGATCGTGAGATTGGCGAGCGCCGGAGCCGGGAAGTCGAGTGTATCCGACCAGACTTCCTTGCCCGCTGCGATCGTGATCTTCGGCATGCCCGAGAAGGACAGGGCCTTGTCGGTCGTCGTATCGATCGTGCTGTCGACCGCGGGCGTCGCCTTGCAGAGCGCGACGTGCACGGAGTCGATGATCACGTCGCCGTTCCCGGAGAGGTTCGAGAACTGGAAGCGCATTTGGCTGCCGCCGAGCGACAGGTGCACGATCTGACGCAGCACGGCGCTCGATAGCGACGACGGGGGCTGGGCGTCCGACGCCGCGAGATACGGCGATGCGGTGAAGGAGGCGACCCACTTCGTCGCGCCGCCCCCGGTGCCGCCGCTTGGGCCGCCGCTTGCCCCTGCATCGATTCCACCGCTTCCGCTGCCGCCACCGCTTCCGCTGATTCCACCGTTTCCGCTGACTCCGCCGCTCGCGTTCATGCCGCCGAGCGCGCTGCTTCCCCCGCTCGCGCTCATCCCGGCCGTCCCGGCACCGCCACCGTTGGGGGTGCCACTCGCTCCGCCGCTCGCACCCGCGCCGGCCGTCGCGCTCCTTCCGCCGCTCGCGCTCATGCCGGCTGTTCCGGCCTTGCCCGCAGTGCCCGAGCTGCCGCTGCCCCCGGCCTGGTTCGAGGAGGCGCCGCCGGAGCCACCGGTGCCTTGCGGATCCGTCGAACAGGCGCCGAGCAGCGAGAGCCCGAGCAGAACGGGCGTGAGGTTGAGCGTTTCCAGGAAGCGGTGGGCGGAACCGGATGCGCGACAACGCGCGTTCACGCCTCCGATACTGCCCGCGAGCGCGCTCCGGCGCAAACCGGCGCCTGGCTTGGGCTACCGCTCGGCTGCACGACACCAACGTCACTGAACGGAGGGTCGAGGACCGCGGAGCGCTTCCTCGGTCAGCACCCCGCCCGGTGCCGTGCCCGGACCGCCGCGCGTTTCGACCCGGAACGCCCTGGAATCAGCTTTGCCGGCGTCATGAACGCGATCGCGCTCGAGCTCGTCTTCCGCTTCGACGGGACCGCGCGTGCTACACGAAAGTACTCCCCGACGTCGTGCCGCACCCTTCTCTGTTCCAGCTGATTCGCCGGCTCGCGAAAGCCCACGCGCTGCTGCGTGGTTTGCTGCTCGTGCTCGTCGTCGCCGGCGGTGCTGCGCTCGGTGCGGCGCGGCACGACGGCGCGGCGCAGCTCGCGCGTGCGCCGGGGGAATCGCACCCCGTGCTCAGCGCGGGGGTGGCCCAGCACGGCGCGGAAGCTCTCGCGCAGCGTGCTCAGCCGTTGTTCGTCGCGGCCACGCCTCTCATCGAGCGAGCTGCCGCGATTCCTGCGCTTCCGGCCCAGCCGGGAGCGTCTCGCACCAAAGCGCTCGCGCTCGAGTCGCAAGGCCCACCGTCTCAGGTGCAGGTCGCCGTCGTTCGCTGGCGCCGGCACGCACCCCGAATGGACAGCGGGGACCCTCCCAGAAGCACGCCGTTCGCTTCCTGAACGTGCGCTGAGAGTAACCCCCAACGTCTCCTCCGAAGCGAGGAGCGGATAGGTCCATTCGTCATGTCGAAAATCGAAGAAACGAAGCCGTCGACGGCCAGCGAAGCCGCGAACAAAGCGGGCGAGGGTCCGACCGAATACGCGCCCATGCCCATCCTCCTGCCGCTGGCGTTCCTGATCGGCATCGGCCTGATCATCGCCTACGGCGTCGTATCGAGATAGAAGCTCGGAACCCCGGGGGGACGGCCTCCCGGGGTTTCGCGTCCGCTACTTCACCATCTCGAGCGACGGCGGGAAGTTGAAGCCCCAGGGGTTGTCGGGGTTCGTGAGCGTGGTCGGGTAGGGAACACGCTTCGGCTGCATCGAACGCGTGTGGGTCGGCTGCGACTGCGGGTACCCATACCCTGGGTACGGAAAGGGCATGAACATGGGCACGTACTGCATCACGGCGACTTGCTGCACGTGGTACGTGTCACCCTGGTGGATGCTGCCGACGCTGACGTTCTGCGTGGGCGCTACCCCTGGTGCCGTCGCGAGCGGTGACGTGGCGCCGGGCATGGCGACAGCCGGTGCGGCCGCGAGGGGCGCGGCGGCAGCGGGCGCTGTGACGGGGGGCGTCGCGACGGCCGGTGCGACGACGGCGGGCGCCGCGAGCGCGACTGCTGGAACCGGCGCCGGAGCGGGCGTTGCTAGAGCCACAGCCACGGGAGCTTCGGCTCGCCCGCGGGCCGCCTGCACCGGCGCTGCGGATGCGGCTGCGCTG
>DASUGE010000468.1:0-4848 GCA_036274215.1 Polyangiaceae bacterium
CGCTCGGCCCGCTCCTCGGGGGCTCGAGCGGGAACCTCGCGCTCGCGCTGATGGGTCTCGTTTTGATGCTCGTCGGGCTCGTGTTCAAGATAAGCGCGGTGCCGTTCCACATGTGGACGCCGGACGCCTACGAAGGCGCTCCGACGCCGACGACCACGTTCATGGCCGTGGCCGTGAAGACTGCGGCGTTCGCGGTCCTCTTGCGCGTGCTCATCACTGCCTTCGGCGACGAGCGCCTGGCGAGCTGGGGCGCAGGCTGGCCGCCCGTGCTGTCCGTGCTCGCCCTCCTGTCGATGACGGTGGCGAACCTGATCGCCGGCCGGCAGCAGTCGGTGAAGCGCATGCTCGCCTACTCGTCGATCGCGCACGCGGGTTACGCTCTGATCGGCATCGTCGCGGCGGCGGGTCGCCCCGAGCTTGCGGCGAGCGTCCTCTACTACATGCTCGCCTACACGGTCTCGACCGCGGGCGCCTTCGGGGCGCTCGTGCTCGCGGGAAGCCGCGGCGCGGAAGCGGTCTCGTACGCGGACCTCGCCGGCATCGGTAAGCGCCACCCCCCCGCGGCGCTCGCTTTCTCGCTCTTCCTCTTGTCGCTCGCGGGAGTGCCGCCCACGGCCGGCTTCTTCGGGAAGTTGTACGTGTTTAGCGCGCTCGTCGACGCTTCGGGCGACAGCATGTGGCTCAAGACGCTCGTCGTCGTCGGCCTGCTCAACAGCGTGATCGGCGCGTACTACTACCTGCGCGTGCTCGTGTTCATGTACATGCGCGAGCCGGAGCCCGGGGCGCCCATCGCCAAGCCGATGCGCTCGGGTTACGTGGCCTTCGCGCTCGCGCTCGCGGCGATCCTGGTGGTGGCCATCGGCGTGCTCCCGGGCACGTCGCTCGAGGTCGCTCGCGCGGCCGCCCTCACGGGGCCATGAACGAGCTCGGGGGGTCCGTGCGGCCCGCTGCGGGTCTCGTTGCCGGGGCTCTGGTCGTCTGTCTCGCCGGCGCCTGCTCCAAGAAGGGCGACGAGCAGAAGCCGGCCGGCTCCGTTCCGACCTCCGCGATATCGGCGAGCGCGCCGCTCCCGGGCGCGAGCGTCACGCCGGTCGAGCTGCCCGCCCCCGTGGCCTCCGGGCTTCCGGATCCGAAGGGCGTGAGCGACGCCGTGAATCCGCTCGGTGAGAAAGCCTACACCGGCCCCACGGGGACGGTGCGCGGTCGCGTCGTCGTCAAAGGCGACGAGGCGCCGCCGCAACCGCAGATACTCGCGAAGATCCCCGCCACCTGCGGGGCCGCGGCGCGTGACGCGTACGGCAAGCTCTTCCGCGAGGGCCCGGGACGCACGCTCGCCGACGTGCTCGTCGCCGTCACGGGCTTCAAGGGCTACGTCCCGGAGCGAGCGCCCTCGCAGCGCGTCGTGGCGAAGGATTGCTTCTACGGCACGCGCACGCTCGCCCTCACGTACGGGCAGAGCATCGAGGTCGTGAGCGGCGACACGCAGACGTACATCCCCGAGCTCCTTGGCGAGAAAGGGCAGCCGCAGCTCGTCGCGACGCCGGGTGGCAGCACCGTGGCACCGCTCTATCCGACGCGTGCGGGGCGTTACGTGCTGATCGACAATCTAAGGCTCTTCATGGCCGTCGACGTCATGGTGCTCAAGTACGCGACGCATGCAGTGACGGGCCTCGACGGTCGCTTCGAGATCCCCGGCGTCCCCGTGGGTGAAGTCGACGTGAACGCGCTCCTGTCCGTCGCGGGCCTCGGCGCCGCGCGGAAGGTGACCGTGGTGGCGGACAAGCCCAGCGACGAGATCGTATTCGAGCTCACGTTCGACAAGGCGGCGTTCGAGAAGCGGGCGGCGGCAGCCGACGCGGGCGCGCCTCCGCCCTCCGCATCCGCGGCGCCGTCGGCGGCTCCGTCCGCGAAGAAATCGAGCCCCGCTCCGAAGGCGAGCCGGTAGTAACGGCGGTCCTCCCGGCTGAATGAAGCGTGCGGGGGTGCTTCAGCCCCACGCCAAAAGAACACGCTGGGTGCGTGCCGGCGATTTAAGCGCGCTCACGCGCGCTTCGCGTCACTTGATCACGATCTGCCTGCGGCTGTGCCTGCAAGAGCGGATTTTGCAAGGTGTGCTGGAAGTGAGGGCGCGGCTCGGTTCCGCGCGATTCGCGACGCAAGGAATGATATGATTAGTCACTTGAGGCTCGGAGAGCGTGGCTTCACAGGGGCTCTCGGGCGCGTACCCGCCCTGCTCGGTTTGGCGCTCGTGTCCCTCGCCGCTTGCTCGAGCGACGGCGACGACACCGTCGCGCTTCGCAACATGAGCACGGGCGCCACCGGAGGGAAGGCCGCTGTCCTTGGCTCCGGGGGGCGTGCCGCGGGCGGCGCGGGCACCGGCGCTCTCGGGGGCATGACGACGGCGGGCTCGAGCGGCGCGAGCGGCTCGAGCGGGATGGGGCCCAACGCGAGCTGTATCGCGCCTCAGATTGCTTGCGGCAGCACCTGCATCGACCCCATGAGCGACGCCGCTCACTGTGGGGACTGCGCCACGATGTGCGGCGCGGGCCAAACCTGCGCGAGCGGCAAATGCGCGTGTCAAAACGGGGGCCTCGCGTGCGGCGCCACGTGCGTCGACGCCATGAGCGATCACGAGCATTGCGGCGATTGTAGCAAGGCGTGCGGCATGGCTCAGACCTGCACGGCGGGCATGTGCACCTGCGCCGGCGGACAGACGGCGTGCGGCAACGCCTGCGTCGACTCGCAGACGAGCGACGACAACTGTGGCAGCTGCGGGGTGCAATGTAGCGGCGGCCGCTCCTGCGAGGCGGGGATGTGTGCGTGTCCCGGCGCCCAAGTGTTCTGCGCGGGCTCCTGCGCGGACACGACCACGAGCACGGCTCACTGCGGCGCATGCGGCATGGCCTGCGCCGAGGGACAGACCTGTTCCGGGGGGAAATGCGCGGGTGTCGGCGGCGGCGGGGCGGACGGCTGCACGGGCGGCGTCGCGCTGAACGTCACGCTGAGCCGGATCGACGTCTTTCAGACGATTCAAATCGGAATCATGAAGGACGGTAAGGAGATTGCGACGACTGCTCGCAATACCGACGTGGTCGAAGGCCGTGAAACCGTGTTTCGCGTCTTCGTGACGCCGGGCTCGGGCTGGGCGGCGCGCGAGCTCTCGGCGCGCGTCACCGCCGTGAACGGCGACACGAGCGACGAGTACTTCGCGAAGAAGACCATCAGCGCCGCGAGCGCCGAGACCGACGAAACCTCGACCTTCCAGGTGACGGTGCCGGCCGCCAAGATCACGGCCGATACCCATTACAAGGTGGAGCTCGTGGAGTGCTCGATGTCCGCGTCCGGCGCCGCGGGCAGCCCGCGCTTCCCCGCGACCGACGACATCGCGCTCGGGGCCCGCAAGACGGGTCCGCTCAAGATCAAGGTCATTCCCCTGGTCGTGAACAACCGCACGCCCGCGGTGGATACATCGACGCTCGGGCCCTTCAAGGACATCATGGTCGCGATGTACCCGGTCTCGTCGGTCGAGATCAGCGGGGGCGATCCCGTCGAGCTCGGCACCCTCGACTGGAACAGCTCGCTCAATCAGGTGCAATCGAAGCGCCAGAGCGACAAGCCTGCGGCCGATGTCTACTACTACGGGTTCGTCACGCCGGCCGACAGCTTCCAGCAGTATTGCGGTGGCGGCTGCACGGCGGGCGTCGGATTCGTCGTCGGGCAGGCGAGTGACAGCCAGCACAAGGTGGCGATGGGCATCGGCTTCCCGATGGACCAGTCGTACATCACGATGGCTCACGAGATCGGGCACAACCACGGCCGCTCCCATGCTCCTTGCGTGCCGCAGGGAGGCAGTATCAGCGGCGTCGACGGCAATTTCCCCTATGACGGCGCGAAGCTCACGCTCTGGGGCTACGACTCGCGCAGCAAGAAGCTGATCAATCCCACGGGCGAGCCCAACAAGAACGACGACGTCACCGACATCATGGGCTACTGCAACCGCCAGTGGATGAGCGACTACACCTACGACGCGATCGTCAATCGCGTCGCGAGCGTCAACGGCGCTCAGAAGGTGATCGTGAACCCGGACATCCTGGGGCGCTGGCGGACGCTCTTGCTCGACAGTCGCGGGCCGCGTTGGGGTATCCCGGTGGACGAGCTCGCGCCGCCTTCGGGCACGGCCGAGGTAGCCGAGATCCTCGACGCGAAGGGCAACGTGGTCGCGAGCGTGGCGGTCTATCGCACGGAGGTCTCGGACATCGGCGCCGCGCAAGTGATGGTTCCGGAGCCGAAGCCCGGCTGGCACTCGGTGCGGATCAGCGGCGAACGAGCCCACGCGTTTTCGGAGCCGAGCGTGGTGAGGAAGCCGCCGTAAGGGGCGGCGCTCGCACGGGCACTAGCGGGACGCGCGCTTCAGCGTGTCGAGCGCGGTGCTCAGAAATTCGCGCAGTCCCTCGAGCTCCGCGTCGGGCACCTTGGCGGTCGCCACGATGGCCATGCCGACCGGATGGCCGCCGGCCGTGAGCGGCAGCGCGACCTGAGTGCGGCTCGTGCTGCCGAAGACGCCGTGCGCAGGCAGCGCCGTCAGGCGGGTGGGGGCTTCCCCCACGACGCGCTCGCGCGAGCCGAATCCGAACAGGATCCGGGCGTCGTTGCCGAACGCATCCGGTCGCATGAGCGCGGCGACCACGCAGGCGTCCACGCCGAAGGCGGGCAGACTCTCCTCCACCATCGCGGAGCGATGCTCCGCGTCCGAAAAGAGCACCGAGCGCAGGCCATGCTCGAAGGCGCGTTGCCGCTCGCGCATGATTCGCGCGCGCCGCTCGCCGGCCTCCTCGCTGAAGACGCTCG
>DASUGE010000469.1:0-9469 GCA_036274215.1 Polyangiaceae bacterium
CATCGAACGCGCGGCCGCCTGCGACGGCGACATCGAGCAGTTCGCGCGGCTCATGCCGTTCGCGGCCGCCGTCGCGCGCGCTCCGGTCGCGTCGCTGCTCGTGAAGAAGCTGATCGAGCTCGGCGGGCAACGCTTCGCGAGCGCGGGCGCGCAACTGCTCGAGCTCGGCGCCGCCATCGCCGAGGCCAGCTCCGACACGGCCTCGGCGGCGCGGCTCCTCGTGCTCGCGGCGCAGCGCGATCCCGAGAATGCGCCGCTGCTCGCGCGTGCGGAAGCGGCCGCGCGCAAGACCGGTGACCCAACGCTCATCGCGCTCGTGGTCGACGCGATGCCGGATCGGGGCCGCTTCGAGATCATCCTGGATCTCGTCGCTGCGGCGGACCGCGCCGGCGACATGGCGCAGGCGCTCGACGCGCTCGCACGCGCTCGGGGACTGCACGACATCGACGCCGCTCAGCGCGACGTGCTGTTCGAGCGTTCTGCGGAGCTCTACTCGCGCGCCGGACGCCGGGACGAGCTCGAAGAGCTCTTCGTGCGCGAGCTCGCGCGCTCCGATCTCACCGAGCCCGCCGTCGTGCGCATCGCCACCGAGCTCGCCGCCTTGATCAGCACCCGTGGTCGTCCGGTAGAGGCGCTTGCCGTGCTTTCGACCGCGCTCGAGCGGCTGCCGAACCATCCGGGAATCCTCGGTGATCTCGCGATCTTGGCGCGCCAGGCCGGCGACCGGGAGCGGCAAGCCTGGGCGCTTGGCCGTCTGATCGACGAAAGCTCGGACCCTGCGCAAGAGATCGTTTGGCTGCGTGAGGTCGCGCCGCTGCTCGAGTCGCTCGGAGACGAGGCCGGAGCGCTCGCGCGCTGGGCCGAGCTTCTGAACCTGAGCCCGAACGAGCCCGAGGCGCTCGTCGCGCTCGAGCGAGACGCGGAGCGACGGGGCGACTACGAAGCCGTGGTTCGCCTGCTCGATCGTCGCGCCGCGCTCGCCGGTCGCGTCGACGACGTCCGCCGCCTGCGGCTCCGGCGCGCGTCCGTGCTCGAGCAGCGGCTCGCGCGCCCGGATGAAGCACGGAGCGAGCTCGAGTCGCTGCTCGCCGCGACCGGCGATCACCTGAGCGTGCTGCGCGTGCTCGCGGATCTCGCCGAACGTCTCGGCGATCCCTTGGCCGCCGCGCCGCTCTGGCTCCGCGCGAGCGGACAGTCGAGCGATAGCGCCGAGGCGGCGGATCTCGCTCGGCGCGCGTGCCAGGCGTACTTGAACGGCGGCGACGTCGAGGGCGCGCACCGTACGCTCGCAGGACTCGGCGGCTGGGTCGAGCGCGCGAAGCTCTACGAGCTCGGTGTCGAGATCGAGCGCCGGCGCGAGAACCCGCGCGGCCTCGCCGACGCGCTCGACGAGCTCGCGACCCACTCGCAAAAGGCGCCCGAGGAGCGCGCCCGCTTCTTGGTCGAGTCCGCGCGCGCCACGCTGGCGGCGGGCGATCGCGAGCGTGCTCTCGAGCGTTCGGCGCGCGCCGCGCGCATGCTGCCGGGCATGGCGGACGCGGAGCTCCTCGCGCGCCACCTCGAGTACCTGACGCGTGGCCCGGGCAGCCACGAGGAAGCGCGTGCCACGGTCGACGCGCTCCGGAGCATCAGCGAGGAGCTCGACCCCGCCCAAGCGGCGCTGCGCTCGTTCCTGCTCGCCGAGGCGCTCGATCGCGTCGAAGGCAAGGCGACTCCAGGGCTCGCCGAGCTCGACCGCGAGCTCGCGGCGCGTGGCCCGCGGCCGCTCGTGTCGCTCGGCCGCGCCGAGCGGCTGTCGGCGCTCGGTCGCGCGGGGGAGGTGCTCGGTGAGTTCGACCTGGCGCTCGAAGGCGAGCTCCAGGGTTTGCGCTCGCGTGCACGCACGGCGCTGCTCGCGGGCGAGGCGGCGCGCCGCGCTGGCGAGCTCGAGCGCTCGGTGGGCTACCTCGAGATCGCCGTATCCGACGCCGACACGGCGGGCCCCGCGCGTGCGGCGCTCGATCGCGTGCGCGCCGAGCTCGCGAGCCGCGCTCCGGCTGCGTCGCCGCCCGTGACCGACGCGCCCGAGGTCATCACCTCGTTCGACCCGCTCGGCGAGGTGTTGATTCGTGAGCACGTCATCCTCGAGCAAGACGACGACCCGTTGCCGGCGATCCCCCTCGTCACGACGGCCAGGGTGAAGAGTCAGCCTGCCGCCGCTGCTTCGACGGCGCCCCCGAGCCCCCCGCGGGCCGCCGTCGAGACGCCCCTACCGATCTCGGAAGCGTCCAGCAAACCGCCGAGCCCGCGCAAGCAGACGCTCTCGGGGACGTTCGTCGGCAACTCCGCCGAGGAGGTGCGCCTCCACATCGCGCTCGGTGACGGCTCGCGCGACGCGGGCTTCGAGCTCTTGAAGATGCTGGCGGGCGACCCCACGCGCGCCCACGACCGAGTCGCAATCTACCGGCGGCTCGCCAACCTGACGCCCGGCGACGCGGAGCTCATCGCCGCGCTCGCTCGCTCCGCCGAGGAGGACAAGAACCCGGCCTATGCCGCGGCGGTCGCGCATGTGGGCGCGCTCGTCCGGGGCGCGCGCGCCGAGGAGCCGCCGGCGCTCGAGGAGCTCCAGGCGCAGTCCGATGCCGTGCGTGCGCTCCTGTTCCGCGAGATCAAGAGCCCGACGCTCGAGGCGCTCGCGCTCGTATGGGAGACGGCGGGCCATCTCTTCCAGCGCGATCCGGGTGCGTACGGCATCACCGGGCTCGAGCGCGTTCAGCCGATGGCGCCGACACCGCTCGGACGCGCCTACGGCAGCGTGGCGCGCGCCCTCGGCTCGCTCCGCACCCCGCTCTTCCAGCGCAGAACGGCGGGGCCGGTCACGGTGGGCGTCGCGCTGCTGGCGACGCCCGCGGTCGTCCTCTCGGGCGACGTCGGCAACGAAACGCCGGGGCTCCGCTTCCACCTCGGCGCGATGCTGGCTGCCGCGGTACCCCAGCTCGTCATGCTGTTTGGCCTGCCCGAGGCGCAGGCGCGTTCCGTTCTGCGGGCGCTCGGCTTCGCGTTCGGCCCCGCCCGGCCGGATGCCAGCGGCATCGGTCCTGCGCTAAACCTGGCGGAGATGCTGTGGGAAGCCATTCCGGCGCGGCCCCAACGCCGCTTGCGAGAGCTCTGCCACGATCTCGACGCGCTCGACTACGACCAGGCGCTTTTGCAGGCGCGGGTCGCGATCCGGCGAGCCGGCTTCTTCGCGACCGGCCACCTCGGTGTCGCCGTGCGCGAGGTGGCCGTCGAAGACGGGCTCGATCCGGCGCTGCTCGGTGCTCCCCAAGGGCTCGCTCGACTGCTTCAGGAGAGCCCGTCCCTCACGAGCCTCTACCAGCTTGCCTTGAGCGCGGAATACGCTGAAACCCGCTGGCGCGAGGCGCGGAACCCGCGATGAAGAGCACCGGTCAGCGAGCCAGGACAGCGTTGTCACACCCCGGCCTATCCCGAACCTCGGACAGTAGGCATTTGTGCGCGATGGCACGAAGGTCGCATGGCAGGGTGCTCGTGTCGGCGCTCCTTTCGCTCGCATCCCTGTCCGGGACCGGCTGCATCGTGGCCGAGCCTCCCGACTACGGCCCGGCGCAGCGCTCGCCGATCTTCATGTACAACCCGCATCCGAACCCCTGGTCGGTGCAGGTTCTCTCGCGTTTGTCGACGGGCAACCCACCCGTTTCGACGATCGTGCCCTTCGGCGCGACCGTGCGCTCCGAAGATGCGGGTGAGCAGCTCGTCGCCCTTCGTTACCTGGATTACCAGCACGGCGCGCAGTTTCCGATCTCGAAGCTCCTCGCTCCGGCAACGCTAGAGGACGAGCGTCAGATCGTGTTCGACATCATCCCTTCGCGCGACTTCCCCCTCGGGGGCTGCCACTCCATCACCATCATGGCGATGCACCTCAGCAGCTACAATCAGGACGCCGGCAAGTTCGACGGACCGCCCGAAGATCTCGCGCAGGAGAGCTGGATCGTGTCCGTCGACAACGTCGACGGGACCTTCCGCGTCGCGGACTGTCCGCTCTCGACCGCGGAGCAATGATGGCTTCCGTCGTCGCGCGTGCCGCACTACTTCTGGCGCTTCCGCTCGCCGGGTGCGCCGTCTCGGCGGGCGCGCCCTCCACTGGGGATCGCGCCGTCAACCGCTGCGAAACGGACGCGGATTGCGCCGGCGACGGCGTGTGCAGCGAGCAGGTGTGTGCGGCGCCGACTGGAGCGCTCTCGTCGGTGCTCGTGAGCGTCAGCCCCACGTTCGCCGCAGGAACGTACTATTTCGATTATCCCGCGGCGGACGACGCGGACGGGAACCCGGACGACATCAGCGTGCCGGCCTTGGTGAATCTCGCCGGGTCGATTTCGATCGACACGAAGCCCTGCGAGCCGACGTTCATCCCCGCAGACGGCACGAGCATCGGGCTCTCCGATCCGGATCACAACCCGGACACTCGCGAAGGCCTCTTGCCCGCACAGGTCACGTTCATGCCGACGGCGCGCGCTGCGGGGCTCCCTGGCGATGTGTACCAGGCGGTCGTGGATCGCAACGGCTACACGTTCACCGCGAATCTTCCGCCGGGTGACTACGACATCTACATTCGCCCGTACAAACAACCGATCGACGACGTGACCGGCGACACGAAGTGTGCCGTTCCTCCGCGCCTGCTGCTCAAGCAGGCGGTCACGGGAAGCTTGGACTTCAAGCTGAAGCTCGCGTCGGAGCTCAACGTGCAGGTGGTCTGGGCCAAGGACGTGTCGGCCGCGGGGTGGATCGTCGACTTGATCGATCCGTCCAGGGGGTACCCCATCTCCTCGCCCCGCGTTCTCCGCCCCGAGGACATCATTTCCACGGGGACTCACGACGCGACGTATCAGATCAAGCTCGACTACGTGCCAACCTACGGACCCGACGAGGACGGCGTCCTCCAGCCGCTCTCGATCGGTAACGACGTGATCCGCATCCGTCCGCCCGAGGTCCCGCCCGGGTATCCGCCGCCCGTCGCGCCGACGTTGCTCGCACAATTGACGGGAGCAGAACTCGGCAACGACGCGAGCGTGAAGAAGCCCGCGGTCGTGCGCCAGTCGAATCCGGTTCCTGACAAGGTGACGCTCGAAATCGCGACCGAAATCGCCAGTGTCCACAAGCCGACGCCTGCGAACGTGGTCCTGACGGCGACGAAGTTGCCCGGTTTTTCCGAGGTTTCTACGTCCTTCACGCGCACGGCCACGACGGATGCGACCGGTTCTGCCACGGTCGACCTCCTCCCCGGAACGTACCGCGTCGTGGCAACTCCGGCAGCGCCCTGTGACGACACGTCGTGTTTCGGCACGACCGAGACGACGTGGACCATCGGTGCTTCGAGCGCCGAGCAGGGGGGCCGGCTGCTCGAGTTCTTGCGCGCCTCGACGATCGGCGGTCACGCGGTGGTGCCGAGCGGCGGGCCGGCGGTCGGCGCTTTGGTGCGCGCCATCGCTTCGCCCTCCATCGTCGACTCGAACGTGATGAATCAGGGGGACGCATTGGCGCCGACCCTGCCGCGCGCCACCTTCAACCAGGTCGATGCCGGAGGCGATTTCCTGCTGCGCATGGATGCCGGCACCTACAGTTTTCGCGTCGAGCCCGATCCCACGACCGGTTTCGGCTGGTACGTGAATCCCAAGGTGACCGTCGGCGGCACCAACGACACCTACCTCGACGTCCGGCTCCCCCTCCCGGTGATCCACCGCGGCACCGTCAGCTCCGGCACGGGCGACAGTCGCGTCACCTTGCCGTCCGCCCTGATCCGAGCGTACGCCTACTTGGCCCCCGACGGCACGATCACGCCCACCCCGACACAAGACTCGATCGCCGTTCAAGTTGCGGAGACGCACTCGGACGGTGCCGGGAATTTCTCGCTGCTCCTCCCTTCGTCACTCGCGGACCAGTAGGACGAGCTCGGAAATCGTTGCAGCTGAAGTACCGCCGAGGGCGGCTGGTCGGTGCTGGTCAAGCGCACGGCCAGGTACGAGATCCCCGGCAAGGATGGTCCCAACGGTCTCGGCGTCGAGACACCGAAGACGTTTCCGGCGCGGTCTCCTGCACTCGGGCACGAACGTCTTTCTCGACAGGCGGGCTACGCTCCTCAGTTGTTTTGATTGTAGTAGAAGCAACGAACCCTCATCGTAGGGGTGAAAGTGGATGGGTTGAACGTGCTTTCCGCTTTCCACACTCCATCGGCTTCAGGCCAAACGCTGAGGTCTCGGCCGGCACGCAAATCCCCAACGACGCGGACATGAGCGGGATTTTGGGGCCGGCGACCTGGTCTTCTTGAGCTCCTCGTCGCGGACCTCGAACAGGACGCGCGCTCGGGTCGGTCGCCAACCGACAAGCTCATCGGCTGGGACTACGCGCGGCGGTGATGCGCGATTCGGCGACGTCGACGCACAACCGAAACATTCACCGTCGTAAGCCCATTTCTCGCATGCTGGCGGCAAGTCCCCGCGCACCCGAGCCGACCGGCTGGCATGGCCGGCTGGCCCTGGAATTCGCGGTCCAGGGTCCGCGCACCACCCTGAGCCGCCGCTCCCACGTCGGTCCCCTCTACGCGCAGCGGCCGTTCTACCCGGAGGCCGACGGCACCTGTCACGTGTACGTTCTTCACCCGCCCGGTGGCGTGGTCGGCGGGGACGAGCTCTCCGTCGAGCTCGACGTGGGGCCGGGTGCGCGTGCCCTCGCGACGACCCCCGCCGCCACCAAGCTCTACCGCTGCCCCGAGCGCGGCTCCGTCGTTCGTAACCAGCTCCGGGTGCGCGAGGGCGGCGTGCTCGAGTGGCTCCCCGGCGAGACCATCGCATTCGGTGGCGCGCGCGCGAGCCTCTCGACGCGCGTCGAGCTCGAGCCGGGCGCGCATTTCCTCGGCTGGGAGATCACCTGCCTCGGCCGGCCCGCATCGGGAGATCCGTTCGCAACGGGTCGACTCGACCAGCGCTTCGAGCTCACGCGTGGCACTCGGCCGCTCGTGCTCGAGCGCATGCTGCTCGAGGCGGAGGGAGCTCTCCGCCGCGGCGCGTGGGGCTGGGCGGAGCGCAGTGTTCACGGCATCCTGCTCGCGACGACGGCGTCGAGCGCGCTCACGAGCGAGCTTCGAGAGCGCATTCACCCCGCGTTCGAGACCGATCGGTTCGGCGTCACGACCCTCGGCGAGGTGACCGTCTGCCGCTACCTCGGCGCGCACGCCGGCGAGGCGCGCTCGTGTCTGGGCGGGGCTTGGGACATCATCCGCCGCCACCTGCTCGGCAAGCCCGCCGCGGCGCCGCGAATCTGGACCACCTGAGGACAGCATGGAGCTCTCCCCCCGAGAAAAAGACAAGCTCTTGATCTTCACTGCCGCGCTGCTCGCGGAGCGTCGCAAGGCGCGTGGGGTCAAGCTCAACTATCCCGAGTCGATCGCGTTCATCACGGCCGCCATCCTCGAGGGAGCGCGCGACGGGCGCACCGTCGCCGAGCTCATGAGCTACGGCGCGACGCTGCTCACGCGCGCCGACGTGATGGAGGGCGTGCCCGAGATGATCCTCGAGGTGCAGGTCGAAGCCACGTTTCCCGACGGCACGAAGCTCGTGACCGTCCACCACCCCATCCCCTGAGAGGCCCCTGTGATCCCCGGTGAAATCATGACGGCCGAAGGCGAGCTCGAGCTCAACGCCGGACGCCCCACGTTGCGCGTCCGCGTGTCGAACATGGGTGATCGCCCGATCCAGGTCGGCTCGCACTACCACTTCTACGAGACGAATCGCGCGCTCGCCTTCGATCGGGAAGCGACGCGCGGCTACCGGCTGAACGTCGCCGCGGGCACGGCCGTGCGCTTCGAGCCCGGGCAAGAGCGCGAGGTCGAGCTCGTCGCCTTCGCCGGCGAGCGCAGGGTTTTCGGCTTTCAGGGCCGGGTGATGGGCCCGCTCGGAGGTGGCTCGTGACGCGCATCGGTCGCGACGCCTATGCCGCGATGTACGGCCCCACCGTCGGGGATCGCGTGCGGCTCGGCGACACGTCGCTCGTGATTCAGGTCGAGCAGGACCGCACCATCTACGGCGAAGAAGTGAAGTTCGGCGGCGGCAAGGTGATCCGCGACGGCATGGGCCAAAGCCAGCGCGGAGACGCGGAAGCCGTCGACACCATCATCACGAACGCGCTCATCCTCGACCACTGGGGCATCGTCAAAGCCGACATCGGCATCAAGAACGGGCGCATCCAGGGCATCGGCAAGAGCGGCAACCCGGACGTGCAGCCCGGCGTGAACATCGTGATCGGCCCGGGCACCGAGGTCATCGCGGGGGAGGGGCTCATCGCCGTACCCGGCGGCATCGACGCGCACATCCACTTCATCTGCCCGCAGCAGATCGAAGATGCGCTCATGAGCGGCGTCACGACCATGATCGGCGGCGGTACGGGCCCGGCCGCCGGCACCAACGCGACGACTTGCACGCCGGGTCCGTTTCACCTCGCTCGGATGCTCAAGGCCGCGGACGGCCTGCCGATGAACCTCGGCTTCCTCGGCAAGGGCAACGCGAGCCTGCCCGCCGCGCTCGACGAGCAGATCCGGGCCGGCGCCATGGGCCTCAAGCTGCACGAGGACTGGGGCACGACGCCGGCCGCCATCGATTGCTGCCTCGGCGTCGCGGAGCGCTTCGACATCCAGGTCGCGATCCACACGGACACGCTGAACGAGTCCGGCTTCGTCGAGGACACGTTCGCGGCGTTCAAAGGCCGCACCATCCACGCCTACCACACGGAGGGCGCGGGCGGCGGCCACGCGCCGGACATCATCCGCGCTTGCGGCGAGCCGAACGTGCTTCCTTCGTCGACGAACCCGACGCGCCCGTACACGGTGAACACCATCGACGAGCACCTCGACATGCTCATGGTGTGTCATCACCTCGATCCCAGCATCCCGGAGGACATCGCCTTCGCCGAGTCGCGCATCCGGCGCGAGACGATCGCCGCGGAGGACATCCTCCACGATCTCGGCGCGTTCAGCATGATCTCGTCCGACTCGCAGGCCATGGGCCGCGTCGGCGAGGTCGGCATCCGCACCTGGCAGACCGCGCACAAGATGAAGCTCCAGCGCGGCTCCTTGCCCGAGGATCCGGCCCAGCACGACAACTTCCGCGCGCGCCGCTACATCGCCAAGTACACGATCAATCCCGCGATCGCGCACGGCGTCGCGCACGAGGTCGGCTCGCTGGAGATCGGCAAGCTTGCCGACATCGTGCTGTTCGCGCCGGCGTTCTTCGGCGTGAAGCCCGCGCTGATCATCAAGGCCGGCAGCATCGTCGCAGCCCCCATGGGCGATCCCAACGCTTCAATTCCCACTCCGCAGCCGGTGCACTACCGGCCGATGTTCGGCGCCGTCGGTCCCGCGGTCGCGGCAACGAGCGTCACGTTCCTCCCTGCCGCCGCGCTCGAAGCGGATCTCCCGCAACGG
>DASUGE010000470.1:0-2547 GCA_036274215.1 Polyangiaceae bacterium
AGGATCAGCTTCACGCCCATGTTGATGTGCTTCTCCAGGAGCTCCGGCGTGTACATGCCGCCCATGCCGGGGAACTTGCCGTGCTTCTTGCACGCGGCGATGACGGCCTTGTAGGCGTCGACGACCTTCGGGTTCTCGAACTGGCCGGGGATGCCGCACTCGAAGCAGAAGTCGTTGGTGCCGATGAGGAGGGCGTCGATGCCGGGCGTGGCGGCGATGGCATCCGCATTGGCGACGCCCTGCGGGGACTCGATCATCGCGACGACCATGGTCTCCTCGTTCGCGAGGCGCGCGGCCTCGTTGACGGGCATCGGCGCGAAGCCGAGCTGCGGCAGGGCGCCGCCCATGGAGCGCTTGCCGGCGGGCGGGTAGCGGCAGATGGACGCGACGTGGAGCGCCTGCTCGGCGTTGTCGATGTGCGGGAAGACGATGCCCTGGGCGCCGTTGTCCAGCATCCGCGAGGCGTGCCAGTGCTCGAGGCCCGCGACGCGCACCATCGGCGTGATGCCGACGGGCAGGGCGGCGGCGGCGAGCTCGGCGGCCATGCCGGGGTCGATCGAGCTGTGCTCGGCGTCGATGAACATCCAGTCGAAGCCGGCGGTCTTCAGCATCGCGGCGATCTCGACGGTGCGCGCGAGGCGCACGCCCATGCCGACGGCGAGCTTGCCGGCGCGGAGCTGCTTCAAGGCGTGGTTCGGGATGGCTTGCGACATGGCGGCCTCGGGGTTTCGGAAAGCGGCTATTGTAAGAACCGTGAAGATGCACGAGCGATCCCTGTTCGCAGTCCTGCTGCGCTCGCCGTGGTGGGCGAGCGTGCTGGCGGCGCTCGCGACCGCCGCCGTCGCCCGGTTCTTCGTGCCGACGGCCTATGCGGTGTTCGCGGCGCTGCCGTTCCTCGTGATCGGGGCCGTGGTCGTGTGGCGGGGGCTGCGGGAGCCGAGCGCGGGGCGCGTGGCGAAGACGCTCGAGCGCCTGCGCGCCCTGTCCTCGGAGGAGGTCGCGGCCGAGATCGAGCAGGCGTACCGCCGCCAGGGCTACGAGGTGAGCCGGCCCGCGGGGGCGGCGGACTTGAGCCTGGCGCGGGACGGGCGCACCACGCTCGTCGCCTGCAAGCGCTGGAAGGCGACGCGCACCGGGATCGAGCCGCTGCGCGAGCTGGACGCGGCGCGCGAAGCGCTCGAGGCGCACGAGTGCGTCTACGTCGCGGCGGGCGAGGTCACCGAGCAGGCGAGGAGGTTCGCCATGCAAAAGAGCATGCGCTTGATGGAAGGGGCGCAGCTCGTGCTCCTGATCGGTAAATGAAATCGAGACTCCCGCCGTACTGATAGCAGGCACCGCGACTACCCAGGTAATCCAGTAAGGCCCCGACTTCTCGGAACGATGCACTAGCGATACGACGATTCCAGTCAACCACCGTTACCCCGCGCCCGTTGGACGGCCGGGGGGAGGACCGTGCAGTTCGAGTGGGATCGGAGGAAGGCGGAAGCGAACCGGAGGAAGCACGACGTCTCGTTCGACGAGGCCGTGAGCGTGTTTTACGACCCGCTGTCCGCAACGTTTCCCGACCCGGATGCGGCCGACGAGGATCGGCTCGTGACGATCGGCAGATCCTCCACGCAGCGTCTCATCGTCGTTGTGCATGTCGAAAGAGGTGAGACAATCCGGATCATCAGTGCTCGGCAGGCTACAGCCCGAGAGCGGAAGCGACATGAAAGCTAAGCGCGTCCAACACGTTGCGCAAATGCGGGCCGAATACGACTTCGATTACTCGAAAGCCGTGCGCGGGAAGTACCACAAGCGCCTGCTTTCCGAAGGAGCGAACGTCGTCGTCCTGGAGCCCGACGTGGCAAAGGCTTTCCCGGATTCGGCGGCCGTCAACAAGGCGTTGAGGGGCGTGCTGAAGGCGCGGAGGACTCGCCGGCTTCGGTCGACGAGCGCGCGGCGCTAACCCCCCACTGCGCGAGCCGCGCGCGGCTCGCTCATGACCCCCTTGTCAGGGGGTCGGGCCGGAGGGTTGTTTCTCATAACGATTCCCCTTGGGCGCCGGAGTGCGAAAAAATCGCGCTCATGATCCGCCTCGGCTTCCTCGTGCCGCCGGGCAACCCGACCACCGAGCCGGAGGTGATCCGGCTCGCGCCGCCGGGAACGACGGTGCACTTCACGCGCATGGTGGCCGGCGAGACGACGACCGGCTCCCACGACGGCCAGGAGGAGCGCAACCGCTCGCAAATCGCGCACCTCGAGGAGAACGCGAAGCTGCTCGCGCTGGTGAAGCCGGCGGTGATCGTCATGGCGCACACGGCGACGAGCTACACGCTGGGGAAGGAGGCGGAAGCGGCGCTGACGGCGAAGATCGCGCGCGCGACCCGGATCCCGTTCCTCACCGCGTTCGGCAGCGTGCTCGCCGCGCTCGCGCACCTCGGCGTGAAGCGCGTGGCCCTCGCGACGCCCTATAGCCGCGAGTGGACGCTGCGCGGGAAGAGCCACCTCGAGGCGCACGGCGTCGAGGTGGTGAGCTTCGGCAGCCTGGAGAACGTGAAGAACATC
>DASUGE010000471.1:0-6359 GCA_036274215.1 Polyangiaceae bacterium
CCGCACGTCGTCCACGGCGCCGACGAGGCAGATACCGAGCGCCCCGATCAGGACGCCGACGAGCTGGGTCCCCGCCGCCTCGAACATCGCCGACGCGGTCGAGTCGAGGTAGCGGAACGACAGCAGCGTGACGCACCACCCGACCGCCAGTGCCAGGCCGCCGAGGCGGGGCACCGATGCGGAGTGCACGTGCCGGGCGCCGCGACGCGCCACGGCCCCCCAACGCGTCGCGCCAACCAGCACGAGCGGCGTCAGCAGAAGTCCAGCGACCAAGGCAACGGCGAAAGCTGCAACGTAGCTCTGCATTGGCGAGGCTCAGTCCCAGGTCTGTTGATCGAACTCGCTCCCCGATTCATTTCGGGGCCCCGGCCGCGCTGCGGCGGTGCAGCATAAGCCTGCGAACTGTCTGGAGTCCACACGTTGCCAGCGCCAAATTGGCGCAACGCTGGAATCCAACGAATCGCAACCTTACTGCCCCAGGGGGTACTCGAAGAGCGTAACGCGGGCTTCTTCGAGCTTCGGATCGTCGAGCTTCTTCGCCGCGCGGCGATATGTCTCGAAAAGCTCGTACGGAATGTTGAGATCTTTGGCGAAAAAGAGCGCCCACGTGTCGGGCGTATCGTCGAGCACGCCGAGGAAATAGAGCCGCCCGCCCTGGGCCTTGGTGTTTTCGATCTTGCTCGCCAAATG
Organism: Polyangiaceae bacterium; assembly: GCA_036274215.1. GTDB lineage: Bacteria > Myxococcota_A > Polyangia > Polyangiales > Polyangiaceae > PMG-095. The sequence goes on from DASUGE010000471.1 coordinate 691, forward strand.
GTTGGCGAACCGCTCGGTCGAGCGCCCGAGCAGCAGGCTGTCGTCGGCGAGGGCCACGTTGTCGACGGGCCGCTTGAGCACGTAGCGCAGGTAGCCGCTCGGAGCGTCCCAACCACGGCAGACGAGCAGGTCGTTCGGTTTGAGGCGCTCGGACACCGCCAGCGCGGCTTGCAAGTCCAAGTTGCGCGTGAGACGGCGCGGAATCACCGCGAGGCCGACGTTGGCGACGAGGAGCACGAGGCCGGGGGCGAGAAACCAGAGCCGGCTGAGGCCCCGCGCCGAGCGCTCGGCTTGCCCGGCGGTGGACGCGGCGAGCGCGTCGTCGACCAGGACCGAAACGAGCAGGGCCACCGGGAAGGAGGCGAAGAGCCAGGTCTTGTCGTAGCCGGCGAGGAAGTAGAACGCGATCACGTAGACCGCCAGGAACCAGACGGCCCCCGCGGTCGCCTCGACCCAGCGCCCGTTCGCGAGCAAACGCGTCCGCGCGCGGAAGAGCTGCACTCCGAGCAACCCGAGGAACGAGATCCCGAGCGCAGAGACCACGAGGATCGTCGCCGTGGCGCGCGGCGCGAGCTGGAACAGGCGCGACATGCCCTGGTTCGGCGGGAACGGAAAGAGCGAGTTCGCGAAGCCGAAGAACGCGCCGATCAGGCTCCGCAGCTGGAAACCGCCGTAGATCCCGTAGAGCTCGAAGTTGACGGGCTGGTGCGCGGCGACGGCCACGCCGCGCTCGGGATGAATCAAGAGCTCCGAGACGAAGACGAGCGTCCCGTAGCAAAGGCCCGCGGGGACCAGATGCTCGGCGGCGACGCGGACGCGCTTCGAGAGCGGGACGTGGGCCCCCGTTCCTGCGCCGCGCGTGAACGCAAACCAAGCGGTGGGCACCGTAAAGACGGAGGAGACGAGATAGAACGACGTCGCAACGCCCTGGAGCACGGCGGCGAGCAGGCGCGTGCTGCGGCGCTCGGGCGTGCGCGCCACGAAATAGAGACCGAGTAACGCGGGCACGAGTGACGGCACGGGCTCCGTCGCGTTCGTCGAGTGCAACACGAACGCGCTCGAGCAAGCGATGAACGCGATGCCGTACAGCGCCGCGCGCCGCGACGCCGACAAGCGCAGGAAGTGGTACATCACGACGACGGCGCCGGCGGCCAGGATTGCGTTCACGCCCTGAATGATGGCGATCGCGCTCGTGCGCAGGGGGCTGGCCTCGTTCGCGAGACCGAGCGCGGCGCCCGCGTGGTAGACGAGCCAGGCGAACCACAGGAAAAAGTAGTGTCGCGCGCCGCTCGCCTCGCTCGGGAACGTGGGCGCGACCTCGAGCGGTAGCCAGCGCATGGCGTCGCCGATGTACGCGGGCGAGCGCAAGAGGACATAGGCGAGCGTGAGCCCGACGAAGAGCACAATCGAATCGCGCTTGCGCGTGCCGTCGTCGGCGACAGCCCCTTCACGCCCTGCTTCCTCCAATGCGGGTACCGCAGAAGACATCGGAAGGCCCTCCTATCACACTCTCCCGGCGCTGCCCCGGGCGCGCAGGCCGCCGCGGCTTTGTGCTTGCCGCTCGCAGCAAAAGATCGGAAGTGTCTCGGCCCGATGCACAGGAGCACCGCGCGGCGCGAGGTAGCGATCGTCGCGGGTGATCTCGTGAAGACGGGCGGGATGGATCGGGCGAACTACGCCCTCGCCGACTACCTGACGCGCACGGGGCACTCGCTTTCGGTGGTCGCGCACCGCGTTTCCGGCGAGCTTTTGGAGCGCGGCGGCGTGCACTTTCATCGCGTACCGAAGCCCCTGCATTCCTACCTCTTGGGGGAGCCGCTGCTCGACGGTCGGGGGCGCATGATCGCTCGCTCCGTCAACGGCCGGGGCGGCGTCGCCGTCGTCAACGGCGGCAATTGTCTCGCCGGTCCGGTGAACTGGGTTCACTACGTGCACGCGGCGTACCGGCCCCGGCGCGCCGCGAACCGGCGCGCGCTCGTGCGCTCGGTCTACCACCGCGTGGCGCGACGGCGCGAGCTCGCGGCGCTTTCGCGCGCGCGGCTCGTGATCGCGAATTCGGCGGCGACGCGCCGTGTCCTCGTCGAGCGGCTCGGCGTGAAGCCGGACGCCGCCGTCGTCGTCTACTACGGCATCGACGCGGCCCAGTTCGCGCGCCGCGTGCCCGGTCGAGCCGCGGAGGTGCGGCAGGAGCTCGGCTGGCCCGAGCGTCCGACCTGGGCCTTCGTGGGCGCGCTCGGTGACGAGCGCAAGGGGTTCGACACGCTCTTCGAGGCGTGGCGGACGCTCTGCAAGAAGCCGTCGTGGGACGCGAATCTCGTCGCGATCGGCGGCGGCGCGGAGGTCGAGGTCTGGCGCGCGCGCGCCCGCGCCGAGGGCCTCGCCGAGCGCGTGCAATTGCTCGGGTTTCGTAGCGACGTGCACCGCCTGCTCGCAGCGTGCGACGGGCTCGTCGCGCCGACGCGCTACGAGGCGTTCGGCCTGGGCGTCGCCGAGGCGCTCGCCGTGGGGCTGCCCGCGATCGTGTCGGCGGACGCCGGGGTCGCGGAGCTGTACCCGAGCGACCTCGGCGGCTTGCTCCTCGGCGAGCCCGAGAGCGCGAGCGAGCTCGCGCGGAAGCTCGAAGCCTGGCGCGAAGCCCCGGTCGAGCGAACGCGGCTCGTCGAAGCGCTCTCCGAGCGCGTGCGCGGACGCACCTGGGATCACATGGCCGAAGACATCGTGACGCTCATGACGGAGCGCATCGAGAGCCATGCCCGATAGCGACCCGCGAGTCGATCCGACTGCCGTCGTCGACGCGGGCGCCGAGATCGGGCAGGGCGCGACCATCTGGCATTTCTGTCACGTGATGGCGGGGGCGAAGCTCGGACCGGGCGTGATGCTAGGACAAGGCTGCTTCGTGGGGCGCAACGTGACGATTGGCGCGCGTGCCCGCATCCAGAATCACGTGAGCCTGTTCGAGGGCGTCGAGCTCGAGGAGGAGGTGTTCGTCGGGCCGAGCGCGACGTTCACGAACGTCGTGCGGCCGCGCGCGCACGTTTCGAAACGCTCGGAGTTCGCGCGGACCGTCGTGCGCCGGGGCGCGACGATCGGCGCGAACGCGACGATCCTGCCCGGCGTCGTGCTCGGCGAGTACGCCTTCGTGGCGGCGGGCGCCGTGGTCACGCGCGACGTGCCCGCCCATGCGCTCGTGGCCGGGGTTCCGGCTCGCCAGCGCGGCTGGGTGAGTCGCCACGGGGAGACGCTCGAATTCGCGGACGACGTCGCGCTGTGCCCGGTGACCGGCGAGCGCTACGAGCTCACGCCGAACGGCGTGCGCCTCAGCGCGCCAGCGTGACCGGGCGCTTGAGGTGGCGCGAGAGCGCCTGCTCGAGCGTCGCCCACAGCTCGTCGCCCGACTTCGCCGCGATCCAGGCTTTTTTGGCCGCGACCCAGTCGAAGTGCCACGCGGTGAGCTCGGCGGCCATCCAGATTTGGCGCGCCGCGCGATGCGAGTTCACGACGAAGCGAGCGCCGTCGGTGAACTCGAGCGTGAGAATGTCGCTCGCGAGCTCGGCCTCCATGTCGGGCGTCTCGAGCGCGTCGAGAGCACGGACGAGCGCCTTGAGCTCCGGGATCGCTACCGCTTCGTACTCGGCTTCGGTCACTGCATTTTCGGCACGCAGGCGCCGGCCATGCAGTGGTTGCCGGTGACGCAGTCGTTGTCCGACTGGCACGGCCACGCGCATTTGCCGAACTGCGTGTTGCAGCGGTGGGTGAGGCACGCCGCGTCGTTCGAGCAAGCGAGCGCCATCGGCGAGGGCTGCGACATCGCACCGGCCGGAGCCGGGGCGGCGGGAGCCGGTTGCCCGGGCTGGGCGGGCACCGGCTGGGCCGGCGCGGGCTGAGCCGCCGTCGGCTGCGCGGGCGGCGGCGCCGCGGGCGCGGGCTGGGCGGGATACGGCTGATAGGGCGGCGGCTGCGGCGGCGGCTGCTCGTCCTTCTTGCAGGCGAGGGGCAGCGCGAGAAGGGCACCGAACGTCACGCCGATCAGTCGAAGTCGCATGGCTTTCTCCTCGCGCGCGAAGGTAGCCGCCGGAACCTGTTCGGTCAACGAGCGTTTGAGCTATCGTCGGGGAACATGATCGAGAGGGCGGAGCCGGCCTCCGTGCTCCGAGCGAGCGTCGTCGCTCGCCTCGTGGCGGAGCTTCACACTGCGCTCAAGCGACGCACCGCACGCGAGGCGTTGCTCGGCGGAGCGCTCGGTGTGCTCGCCGCGCATTCGGCGGCGCTGCGCCGCGAGCTCGAGAGCGCGCTCGAGGTCCTCGTGCGGCGCGGCTCGTTCGAGCGGCCGCTCTACTGCACGCTCGCGCGCGGGCTCGCCGAAGCGGGTGATCCGCGCATGGAAACGCTGCTCGGTACGGCGCTCGCGGCAGCGGACGGCGGCGGGCTCGTCACGCTCGGCGCTGCCGCGCTCTGTCAGGAGGGCGCGCTCGCCAAGCCGCTCGCCAAGGCGGCGGTGAGCCGCCACGCCCACGTCGCCTTCGCGGCGGAGGTCGCGCGCGTGGCGCGCGGCGAGTCGAACGGTGCGCACGCGGTGGCCGTCGCGCCGATGATCAAGGAGGCGCACCGCATCACGCTCTGCCAAGACGTTCTTTCACCGTGGCTCTGGCAGCCCTCGCTCGGTGCGGGGCTCGTGCCGGCGCTTTCGGCGCTGCGCGGCGCCGAGCGCCACCTCGGCCGCTGGCTCCTGCTCGCGGAGCTCGGGGCGCGCGCGGGCGATACGCAGCCGTTCGGCGAAGCGCGGCACGAGGCGAGCGCCGCGTCGCTCGGGGCGCGCCCGGCGTGGGACCTCGTGGGCTGGGCGCTCGCGCCACCGGGCGCGGAGCTCGGGACGCGTCCGAACCTCGAGCTCGTCACGCGGCTCTCCGACCGGCCCACGGTCGACCGCGACGTCTCGTTCTTGTTTCGACTGGCCTCGGCCAAGGTGGCCGGGGCGCGCGCCTTGCTCCGTCACCTCACGCGGGGAACGCTCGACCGCGAAAGCGGCGTGCGCGCGGCGTTCCACCTGGCGCACGACTACGGCGACGAGCGCGCGCAGCGACAGCTCGTCGACGCGGCGAACACCGCACGGCGGGAGCCGCTCCGCGGGTTGGCCGCCGCGGCGCTCTTCGATCTCGGCGACCGCCGCACGGCGCTCGACGCCGCGGCGAGCCTCACCGAGAGCCGCAGCCTCCCGACGCTCACCTGGAGCTGCTTGGTGCTCACGGCCGCCTCGGGTAAAGAGTCCTTACCGTTGCTCACCGAGCCACGGGTCAGAAAGATTCAGCTCGGATGGCTGGCCTGAACAGCGCGCGCCGGCTCGCCCTAGTGCTCATCGGCAGCGCACTCTGCGCGGCCCCCGCGGCGGCGCGCGTGCCGAGCACCGTCGCCGATCGACTCGTGCTGTTCGTGGACGGCGACGACGACGACGACGACGGCGTCGCCGACGCGAGCGCCGCGCTCGTGAGCGGAGCGGCGGCGCGCGATCTTCTGCCGTTGCCCGCGGGAGCCCGCGTCGAGTGGACGCCGAGCGCGCTCTTTCGCGTGCTCGCCGGCGGGAGACCCGTGAGCCCGGCGAACGGGCGGCGCGGAACGCTGTCCGTGCAGGGGACCGCTCCGGGCAGCGCCACGGTGAGCATCGAGGGCGCTCC
>DASUGE010000472.1:0-8658 GCA_036274215.1 Polyangiaceae bacterium
GTAGACGTCGGGGAGCTTCCGGCCGTCGGCAGGGTACATCGGGCGCGGCGTGACCGACCACGTCGCCGTGCTGTGCATGTTGTACCACCAGAAGAGCTTGGCGCACGTGAACGCGGGGTCTCGCCGGCGCGCCGCGTCCCAGACCTTCTCGCCGTGAACGAGCGCGTTCGACTGGCGCCAGAGCCACACCTGCGCGAGGTCGCGGAAGTACCAGCCGTTGCCGACGATGCCGTGCTCGCGCGGTAAGGTCCCAGTGAGGAACGTCGATTGCACCGAGCACGTCACGGCCGGCGTGATGGTGCGGATCGGGCGCCAGGCGCCGGCGTCGCGGAACTTCACGAGCTCGGGAGTGTGGGGACCGAGCAGCGACGGTGTGAGGCCGACGACGTCGAGAACGAGGGTCGGGTGCATGGGCTATACCGCGGGGCGCGTGCGGGAAAACGTAGGTCCGTGGCTAAGCGTTGTCGCGCCGGGGCGCCTGGCCGCGCAGCACCGAGTTGCCTTCGAAGAGCGCGGTTTGATCCACGCCGAGCGGCCGTTCGAGCGCGGCGGCGTCGAGGCGCCCGCTCTGCGCGAAGAAGGCGATCGGGTTCTTCCAGCAGATGGTCTCGATGGCTGACTCGGCGACGCCGGCTTCGCGCAGCGCGGCGGCCGTCTTCGGCACCTTGAGCGGGTCGCTCACGCCCCAGTCGGCCGCCGAGTTCACGAGGATGCGCTCGCTGCCGTACTGCTTGACGAGGGCGACCATGCGCGGCTCGTCCATCTTGGTCTTGGGGTAGATGGAGTGGCCCGCCCAGCAGCCGGAATCGAGGACGCTCTTCAGTGTCTCCTCGTTGTTGTGATCGACGAGCGTCATGGCGGGGAGAATGCCGGCCTCGCGCACGACGGCGAGCGTGCGCTCGGTCCCGCGCTTCTTGTCGCGATGCGGTGTGTGGATGAGGATCGGCAGGCTCGCGTCTTTCGCGAGCTCGATCTGACGCATGAAGACGCGCTCTTCCGCGGGGGTCACGTCGTCGTAGCCAATTTCGCCCACGGCGACGACACCCTCCTTCTCGAGGTAGAGCGGCAAAAGCTCGAGCACGCCGTCGGCGACGCGCGTGTTGTTCGCCTCCTTCGGGTTCAAGCCCATGGTGCAGAAGTGGGCGATGCCGAACTGGCTCGCGCGGAAACGTTCCCAGCCGAGCAGGGAGAGGAAGTAGTCCTCGAACGTGCCCACGTGCGTGCGCGGCTGACCGACCCAGAACGCCGGCTCGACGATGGCCGCGATGCCCGCGTCCGCCATCGCCTGGTAGTCGTCGGTGGTGCGGCTCGTCATGTGGATGTGCGGATCGAAGAGCTTCATCGTGACCTCAGGATAGCTCGCCCAGGATGAGCGCCACGTCCGCCGGCACGGGCCGGCTCGCGGCGCGGCGCTCGCTCGCGTAGTCGCGCGCCATGCGCAAAAGCTCCGGCGTGCGGCGCGCCGCGAGGCCCTCGATGCGCCCGACGGGAGCTTCGACGAACACGGCCTTCATCACCAGCTGGTTATAGGCGAGCTCGGAGAAATACGCGGCGGGATACGGATTGTCGCAGGCGATCGCTTCGAAGACGCTCTTCGCGTTCGTGCGGCAGGCGCCGACGCCCGTCTCGACGAAGCTCCCCGGCTCGGGCAGCAGCGACAGCATCCGGAGCACACTCTCCTGCTCGCCGAGCTCGCCGGCCTCGAACGTCCGGAGCACGAACGCTGCGCGCTCCTCCGGCACGACGTGCTCGAGCGCGCGCAGCACGAGCCAGAGCCGGCTCCAGTCGGTGAGCGTCCAGTGCGGCCGCGCCGCGGCGACGAGCTCGCGAGGCGGCGTGGGTCGCGACAGAGCCGCGTCGCCGAGCCGCCGCGGGACGCTCGCGAACAGCGCTCGGAAGCCGATTCCCGAAGGCGCGAGCAGCGCGCCCCCTGCCCGCTCGACGAGCGCTTCGCCGCCGGTCGCGCGAACGAGCTCTTCCGTAAGGAGTGTCGTTTCGGCCATCGAAGGAACCGGGAAGCTCGGACCCAGCCTGCACGTTCCCAGGGAGACGCTGTGGCTCTAGCATGGCCCCGTTGCCCCTGCTCGCCGACTTCCCGCCGGTCTTCCTCATCGTGTTCGCGGTGGCGCTCGGGCTCGTGCTCGGCAGCTTCCTGAACGTCGTCATCTACCGGCTGCCGCGCGGCGAAAGCATTGCGTTCCCCGGCTCGCATTGTCCGCACTGCGGTCAACCGATCAAGCCGTACGACAACATCCCCGTCCTCAGCTGGCTCCTCCTGCGCGGGCGCGCGCGCTGCTGCAAGGCGCCCATCTCGCCGCGCTACCCGCTCGTCGAAGCGATCGGAGGCTTGCTCGCGTGGGCCGTGATGCGCTCGATCGTGCTCGAGCTCCCGGGCGAGCCCTCGATCGGCCACGCGCTCGCGGTCTTCGCGGCGTACCTCGCGCTCGGGCTCGGCTTGGTGGCGGCGGCGTTCATCGATCTCGAGCACATGCTGTTGCCGGACGAAATCACGCTCGGCGGCGCGGGCCTCGGCATCGCGACCGTGCCGCTGCGACTGGACATTCACTTCAAGGAGGCGCTGCTCGGCGCGGCGATCGGGTTCTTCGTCGTGTGGCTGCCGTTCGTCGTGCTCTACGAGAAGGTGCGCGGCAGGCCGGGCATGGGGCTCGGCGACGCGAAGCTCGTGATGCTCGCGGGCGCGTGGTTCGGCTGGCTGGGCGCAGCCTTCGCGCTTCTGGCGGGCGCCGTGCAGGCGACGGCCGTCATGCTGGCGTTGCTCGTCGCGGGCCGGAAGATCGAGGAGCCCGCTTCCGTCGTCGAGGAGCGGCGCATGCTGCGGGAAGCGCTCGACCAAGCGCAAGGGGCCGAGCGCGAAGCACTCGAGCGGGAGCTCGCCGACGATCCACTGGCCGTGGACCCGGAGCCCGGTCTCGGCGGCGCGCGACTCGCGTTCGGGCCGTTCATCGTGCTCGCGATCCTGGAGTTCATGTTCTACGGGCCCGTGATTCGCACCGAGCTCATGGGCGGGCTCTTCGTGCCATGAAGGCGCGCGCGGTCATGCGGCGACTCGTTGCAACGCTGCCGCTCCTTGCCGCGTGCGGAGCCAGCACGCGCTTGGTGCCCGAAGGCCCGCACCCGCCTCACCTGCAGGAGTTCGTGACGGTCGCGTACCCGCCGCCGCCCGCGGAGATCGAGGAGATTCCACCGGAGCGCGCGGACCCGAGCTGCGCGTGGGTCGACGGCCACTACCAGTGGGACGGGCGGCGCTGGGGCTGGGAAGCGGGGCGCTGGGTCGTGCCGCCGGCCGGCTGCTACTACGCGCCGCCGGTGGTCGCCTGGTCGAAGGCCGGCGAGGAGCGCCTCTATTACACGCCGCCGCGCTGGTACCGGAACGACGCCGGAAGCCTCACGGAGCGGACAGCGGGCTGTGCGACCCCGCGTCCCTGCGCGCGGTAGCCCTTTTTGCTAGTGTCGCGCCCTTCGAGCATGAGCGCGCACGTTTTTCGCGAATACGACATCCGTGGTCAGGCTGAGCGCGATCTCGGCGATGCGTTCGTGGAGCGCATCGGGCGCGGGCTCGCCGAGCTCTTGAAGCCGCCCGGCGCCAAGGAGCCGCCGCGCATCGCGGTCGCGCGCGACTGCCGGCTCTCGGGGCCGCGCATCTTCGCTGCGCTGTCGGCGGGCCTGGTCGCGGGCGGCGCGCGCGTCGTCGATGTCGGCGTCGGTCCGACTCCCAAGCTCTACTTCTCGGTGCACCACCTGAACGCCGACGGCGGCGTGATGATCACCGGCAGCCACAACCCGGGCGACGACAACGGCTTGAAGATCATGCGCGGTCGCCAGAGCTTCTTCGGCGCCGATCTGCAGCGGCTCGCGGAGCTCGTCGCGGGACCGGCGTTGCCGCGTGTCACCGGTGGTGCCGTCGAGAGCACGGACATCGACGATGCGTACGTCGCGCGCTTGACGGAAGGCATCGAGACCGGGCCACACGCGGTGAAGGTCATCGCCGACGGTGGCAACGGTGCCGCGGGGCCGCTCGGCCTGCGTGCGTTCGGTCAGCTCGGCATTTCGCCCATTGCCCTCTACTGCGACATGGACGGGCGCTTTCCGAACCACCACCCGGACCCCACCGTACCCGCCAACCTGACGACCCTCATCGAGCGCGTGAAAGCCGAGCGGGCGACGGTCGGCGTGGCCTGGGACGGCGACGGCGACCGCCTCGGCGTCGTCGACGCCACGGGCGAGATCGTGTGGGGCGACCGACTTCTGGCGCTTTTTTCGCGCGGGATCCTGGCGCGGACCCCCGGCGCGGCCGTGATCGCCGACGTGAAGTGCTCGCAAGCGCTCTTCGACGACGTCGCGAAGAACGGCGGCCGTCCCATCATGTGGAAGACCGGCCACTCCTTGATCAAGGCCAAGATGAAGGAGGAGCACGCCGCCGTCGCCGGCGAGATGAGCGGGCACTTCTTCTTCGCCGATCGCTACCTCGGCTTCGACGACGGCATCTACGCCGCGCTGCGACTGGTGGAGATCCTCGGCAGCACGGGCCGCACCGTGCTCGAGAACCTGTCGGACCTGCCGGCCTCGTTCCACACCCCGGAGATCCGCGTCGATTGCCCCGATGCGCTCAAGTTCGAGGTGGTCGAGCGCGTGAAGGAGAAGCTCTCGAGCCGGGGCAAAGTGAATCCGCTCGACGGTGTGCGCGTCACCTACGGGGACGGCGCCTGGTCGCTGTGCCGCGCGTCGAACACGGGGCCGCTCATCGTGCTGCGCTTCGAGGCGCCGAGCGCGGAACGGCTCGCCGCGTTGCGCGCCGAGGTCGAGGCCGTGGTGCTCGAGGCACGCCGCGCGAGCGGAGGCTAGGCCTCGATGTCGGTGGGCGTCGAGAACGAGCGACCAAGCGAGAGCCCGGCGAACGAGCCGTGGAGCATCGCGCGCGTCCTGCGCTGGGCGACCGACGACTTTCGCAAGCGCGGCCAGACGAGCCCGCGGCTCGATGCCGAGCTCCTGCTCGCCGAAGCGCTCGGCACGGATCGCATTCGCCTCGTGATCGACTCCGAGCGTCAGCTCACGAACGCCGAGCTCGGACGCTACCGCGAGGCCATCCGCCGGCGCCGGAGCGGCGAGCCGGTGGCGTACATCCTCGGCCGGCGCGAGTTCTACGGCCTCGGCTTCACGGTCGACAAGCGCGGGCTCGTGCCGCGACCCGACACGGAGACGCTCGTCGAGGTGGCGCTCGAGCGCACGAAAGCCCGCTCGATGTTCGGCCGCGCGCTCGACCTATGCACCGGCACCGGCTGCGTGGCGATCGCGTTCGCGAAGGCGCGCCCCACTTGGCGCGTCATGGCGAGCGACGTCTCGCGCGAGGCGACGGAGCTCGCCTGGGAGAACGCGCGCCGTCTCGGCGTGACGTTCACGGTCGGCGTCGCGGAGAGCAACCTGTTCGAATCCCTTGGCGAGCAGCGCTTCGAGCTCGTCACCGCAAACCCGCCGTACATTCCGACGGGCGACATCGCCGGGCTCGAGCCCGACATCCGCGACTTCGAGCCCCGCCTCGCGCTCGACGGCGGCGCGGACGGCCTCGACCTCGTCCGCACCATTGTCGACAGCGCGCGCGCTCGGCTCGCGGCGGGCGGCGTGCTCGCGCTCGAGATCGGTCACGATCAAGCGGCCCGCACGCGCGAGCTATTCGAAGCCGCGCAATTTCGCGACGTTGCCGTGCGCCGCGACTACGGCGGGCGCGATCGCGTCGTGAGCGGCGTCGCGCACTGAGCCCTCCCGAAATTTGGCCCCACTCGTCCGGACATGACAGGGCGGTGGACATGGGATCGGCCCGAACCTTCGCGCGCGTTGCGGTCGGCAACGCCCTCTGGGGCGGCCTCTGCCTCGCGACCGCCTGCGCCAACCACGACGGCGTGGCGCTTTCGAAGCCGGAGTCCACGGAATCGGTCGCGATTCCGAAGGTGCCGGTACCGCCCGAGAACGGGCCCAAGCTCGCCTCCATCGCCGACATGACGGCGGTGCTCGAGCGACCCGCTCGGAACGCCAAACAAATCGGCTACTTGCACGCCGGCGACCGCGTGGCGCGCGCCGCCGTGCCCTACTCGAAGGAAGGCTGCGACAACGGCTGGTTCCCCGTGCGGCCCGCGGGCTTCGTCTGCGCGAGCGGCGGCGCCACGGTTGACCTCACGCACCCGACGCTCGCCGCGATGGCGATCCAGCCGTTGCTCGACCAGGCGCTGCCGTACACGTACGCGCGCACCACGAGCGAGACGCCGCTGCTCGAGCGTGACGGCTCGCGCGAGGGCGCCGTGAAAGAGATCGGCAAGCTCAAGCGGCGCGCGGGCATGGCCGTCGTCGGGAGCTGGACGGCGGCGATGCCGGGCAGCGCGCCGGAGCGCATGGCGCTGCTCACGAGCGGCAAGTTCGTGAGAGCCGCAGACCTCGAGGCGCTCGACACGCCGGACTTCAAGGGCGTCGAGCTCGACGAGAAGCAGTCGCTGCCGCTCGCCTTCGTCGTCAAGCGCGGCGTGCGCGACTTCAAGCTCGACGGCGAGGACGCGGAGCAAGGCAAGGATCTCGAGGTGCACCAGCGCCTCGACCTCACCGGCAAATTCCGCACGGCGCACGGCGAGAAGTTTTGGGCGACGGCCGGCGGCCGCTGGGTGCGGCACAAGGACGTGACCACGATCCTCGCGCGCAACACGTTCCCCGACTTCGCGGTCGACGGCCAGAGGTGGCTCGATCTCAGCGTCGTGATGGGCACGCTCGTCGCCTACGAGGGGAAGAAGCCGTTTTTTGCGACGCTCGTCAGTATCGGACGCGATCCCGGGGCGGGCGCCGTCGCCGAAGCAGCCAGCGGCGACGCGCCCGCGCCCCCTTCCGCCGCCTTCGGGCTCGGAACGTTCGAGGTGCGCGCGAAGCACATCACCCTCGTGGGTGGTGACCCGTTCGCCCCGCGCGAGAGCTACCAGCTCTACGACGTGCCGTGGGTGTTCGAGCTCTCGTCAGGGCGGCTCGGCTACGGCGCGTACTGGCACGAACGCTTCGGCGTCGAGCACGGGCCCGGCGCGATTCAGCTGTCGCCGGCCGACGCCGCTCGGCTCTTTCAGTGGATCACGCCGAGCATCCCCGACGGATGGCACGCGGCGAGCACGCTGCACGGCGAGTCGAAGACGCTCGTCGTGATCCGGAAGTAAGCGCCGGACGAAGCAGCCGCTACTGCACGTGCTCGAAGTAGTAGGCCGCGCCGCTCTCGATGTACCCACCCGTGGCGCGATCGTCGGCCGGGCCCGTGAGCACTCGTCCGTCTGACGAAAGCGTCAGCGCGAGCTCGAGATGGTCGGACGTCGACGCCGTGCAACTCCGTTCGTCGCACTCACAGACGCCGGCCAAGCAAATGAAGCACGCGAAGTTGCTGAAGCTCCGCTTCCCAGCCGTGCAGATTCCGTCGGGCTCGGGACCCCAGCTGTAGCCGACGTCGCTGTACGGCAAGCAGCTGTAACCTACCTCGATGGGGTAGCTCGTCTGAAGCTCGCACCAGCTTCGCCAGAGCTCGCGCGGCCCGATCGAGAGGCGCACGCTCCGATCGCGGACCGCACCTTGCACGATGGTGTAGGTGACGCCGTCGAGTGGCGAGTAGCCGGGCGATCCTCCGTAACCCATCACGTCGTAGACGTTCGGCGAAGGGTACGCCGCCGACGGATCAGTCGCCGGCGGCGGAGCCTCGCCGTCACCCCATTTGAGGCTGCCGCACATGCCGTGCGAGCTCGCGCCGTTGATCACGAGGGTCAGCGGCCTGATGCGCTGGAGATAAAAATCCTCGAGCTGTCCCTGCCACGTGCCCAAGAGATCCTGGTACGCGGGGTCGGTGTCGCAGCCGGTCTGCGACGGCCATTCGATGGACGGGGGTGGAGTTCCGGCGGTGCCGCCACCGGACAGCTGCGAGCCGCCGTTTCCCACCATGACGGCGCCAGTGCCGCCGGAGCCGCCGCCGGTCCCCGACACGCCGGTGTCCTCTGCGGGCGGATCGTTACCGACGTCGAGGTGTTGCCCGGCGCAGGCCAGGAGCACCAACGCCGAGGCCAAAGGCTTCCTTCGTAGCGCGCGGCTCATGGCTCGCTCCTTCGAGCTTGGTCGCTGGGGGTGCTTCCGGCCACCGAGCGCGGCGCTTGGCTCCCGCCCACCGCCGCCCGCAGCGACGAGGTGAGCAGGCTCGCGGGAAAGCGTCGCTCGAACGCGGCTTCTCGCTGGCGAGCTGCGTCGAGCTGGCCGACGAGCACGAGCGCCCTGATCGCAACGGCCTGGCGCTCTTCGTCGAAAACCGTTTCGGGGAAGCGCGACGTGTGCGAACGGAGCGCGGCGAGCGCGGCGGTGCCGTCGCCGCGTCGCAGCGCACCGCGAGCGTCGTCGAGCAACGCTTGCTGCTCGGCGAGGCTCCGCGCTTTCTCGGGAGCGGCGTCACGCGGAAGCTCCGGCGACGGATTCGCGCGCATCCCGGGCGTGCTCGGTGCAGAACGGTCGACGGCAGTCGCCTCGGCGGGCGGCGTGACGGGCGCCGCCGGCTCCGCAGCGGGAGCTGTCGCCCCGGGCGCCGCTTGCAAAGGCGGGTGGACGCGCCGAGCGGGAGCGACGAGCGGCGCATCCGCGGCCGAGCTT
>DASUGE010000473.1:0-8132 GCA_036274215.1 Polyangiaceae bacterium
GGCGCGGCCGACGCCATCCTCGAGGCAGCCGATGCGGGGTGCAGCCTCATCATCGCCATCACCGAGGGCATTCCCGTCGTGGACATGATCCGCGTGCGGCGCGCCCTCGACGGTCGCCCGGTTCGCCTGATCGGACCGAACTGCCCGGGCATCATCACCCCCGGTGCTTGCAAGATCGGCATCATGCCGGGTCACATCCACAAGGTGGGGCGCGTCGGTGTCGTCTCGCGCTCCGGGACGCTCACCTACGAAGCCGTCGGGCAGCTGACGGCGCTCGGGCTCGGTCAGTCCACGTGCGTCGGCATCGGCGGCGACCCGGTCGGCGGCATGGATTTCGTCGACGTGCTCAAGCTCTTCAACGAGGACGGCGACACCGAAGCCGTCATGATGATGGGCGAGATCGGCGGCAACGCCGAGGAGCGCGCCGCCGCGTACATCAAGGCTCACATGAAGAAGCCCGTCGCCGGCTTCATCGCCGGCGCCACGGCGCCCCCCGGCAAGCGCATGGGTCACGCCGGAGCCATCATCTCCGGGGGCCAGGGCACGGCCATCGACAAAACGAAGGCGCTCGAGAGCGCAGGCGTGAAGGTTGCGCCGAGTCCTGCCGAAATGGCCGTGAGTTTGAAGAGTTTGTTGTAGCTCGGGCTTCGCGGGGAGCGCCCTGCGTCGATCGCGACCGGACAGGAGCAATGCACCGGCCTCGCCGGTTCTCGTGTGGCTGTCCGCCGCTTGTCGCCCGTCGATCGGTTCCGCCAAGACCGCCAGGTCGTCTCTGGCGGGCTTCGCCCGCCGACTCGCGACCGGTTAGGCTCGCGAGCTCAGCTCCTAGGACCCCAAAAATCTTGCGAAAAAGCATGGGCTTGGTATGAAGCGGCCGCTCGAGACCCTGCTTACGAAACGAATAAACGATGACGACACAACGCACCCTTTGCATCATCAAACCGGACGCCGTAGAGCGGCAGAAGCAGGGCGCCATCGTGCAGCGCCTGCTGGAGGAAGGGTTCCGTGTGCTCGGCATGCGTCAGACGGTGCTTTCGCGTCGCCAGGTGGAAGGCTTCTACGCCGTTCACAAGGAGCGCCCGTTCTTCAACGAGCTCTGCACGTTCATGGCGCGCGGCCCCGTGGTCCTGCTCGCGCTGGAGCGCGAGGACGCCGTGCAGCACCTGCGCAACGTCATCGGCGCCACCGACCCGGCCAAGGCCGCTGCCGGCACGGTTCGGAAGCTCTACGGCTCCAACGTGGGCGAAAACGCCGTCCACGGCTCGGACTCCGAAGAGAACGGGCGCATCGAGTGCGCCTACTACTTCGCCGGGATGGATCTCCTGTGACCGCTCGTTGATCTCTGCGTACCACCCGCAGAGAGACTGACCTACCCATGTCCCGCGAGCGCCTCTCCTCGCCGCCACCGCGCGATCCTGCGACGGACGCGGCTCGGGGAACACTCCGTGACGCGCTCGGAGCGCTCGGCAACCTCGCGCTCCTCGCCGGCTCGGCCAAGGTCGGCTCCAAGGCGATCGCCGGCGTGCTGCCGGACGTGCTCGCGTCGGCGGGGCCGCTCCGCGACGCGCTTCACACACTGCTCGGCTCGCTGCGCCCGTACATTCGGAACTCCGACGTTCTGAAGGAGATCCACGAATTTGCGCTGCCCCTGCTCGACGACCTCGAGGGGGAGCTCGCAACCCGCATGGACGAGCCGTTCCGTACACCGGAGCGCCTCGGTCTCGATCGCTTCCTCGGCGGGCTCTCGCGCGAGCTCGACGCGATCCAATCACTGATCGAGCTGCTCGAGGTGGCCGCGATGGAGTCGGCGTTCCCGTTCAAGGTGTCCGACCTCTTGCGCCAGCGTCTGCCGTCTTCACCGAGCGGACGCCGGCCGCAACGGCGCTTCACCGCGCGCCTCTCCGTGACGGAGCCGCTGCCCGAGGTGCTGCTCAAGCCCCGCGCGTTCGCCACGCTCGTCAGCGCAACGGCCGAGCTCGCGAGCGCGCCCGACGGAACGCCGGGCATCAGCATTGCCACGCAGGGTGGCGCGACGGAGGTGTACGTCTCGCGCGGGGCTGCAACGGGCGAAGAGCTCGTCGTCTGGGGCTACGGCATCATCCCGCCCTCCGACTCCGCCATCCGCGCCGCAGCCGACCTCGCCGAGGTCGATTTCGACGAAGGCGAAGGCGGCATCCTGCTCCGTCTCCGCCCCTAGCTCGAATCGAGCCCGCCGAGCGACGCGAGCGCGTGCCGCGGCCGGCTTGCGCGGCTAGTATCGACCGCCCCATGCAGGACTCCGAGCTCGAAACGACCGTCACCCAGGCCTTCGCCGATCGCAGCCTCCTCAGCAAAGCGGAGGTGAAGGAGGCGATCGAGGCCGTCATCGCCCGCCTCGATCAGGGCACGCTACGCGTCGTCACGCCCGAGGGGCCTGGCGCGTACCGGACCAACGCCTGGATCAAGCAAGCGATCCTGCTCTACTTCGCGATCCGCCCGATGCAGAAGCTCGAGGCTCCGCCGTTCGAGTTCTACGACAAGATCCCGTTGAAGCAGAACCTCGAGCAGGCGGGCGTGCGGGTCGTTCCGCCGGGCACCGTGCGCTACGGCGCGTTCGTGGAGAAGGGCGCGATCGTGATGCCGGGCTACGTGAACATCGGCGCGTGGGTCGGGTCGGGCACCATGGTCGACACCTGGGCTACCGTGGGCTCGTGCGCCCAGATCGGCCGCGACTGCCACCTGTCGGGCGGCGTCGGCATCGGCGGCGTTCTCGAGCCGCCCGGAGCGCAGCCCGTGATCGTCGAGGACGGCTGTTTCATCGGCTCGCGCGCCATCATCGTCGAAGGCGTCATCGTCGAGCGCGAGGCCGTGGTCGGCGCGGGCGTCGCGCTCACCGCTTCGACCGTCATCCTCGACGTCACGGGGGAGACCCCCGTCGAATCGCGCGGGCGCATCCCGCCACGCAGCGTCGTGATCCCGGGAACGCGCCTCAAGCGCTTCCCGGCTGGTGAGTTCCAGGTGCCGTGCGCGCTCATCATCGGCCGCCGCAGCGAGAGCACCGACAAGAAAACCAGCCTGAACACGGCGCTCCGCGACTTCGGCGTCGCCGTCTGACAGTTTCTCCCACTTCGCCCATGACCGACCTCGCCGAGACGCTGCTCTGGCTCTGCCGCATCCCCTCCCTGATCGGGGAGGAGCGCGCCTTGTGCGACGCCGTCGTCGAGCGACTGAGCCACGTCCCGCTCGCCGCTCCCCTGCGGCGCTACGGCGACTCCATCGTCGTACCGCTCGTGCGCGGCACAGGCAAACCGCACGTGGTGCTCGCCGGGCACCTCGACGTCGTGCGCACCGTGCACGATGCCCCGCCCCGCATCGAGGGCGACAAGCTTTACGGCGCCGGCGCCGCCGACATGAAGAGCGGCCTCGCGTTGATGTTCGACATCGCCGAGACGCTCCCGCACCCTCCCCTCGACCTCACGCTCGTCTTCTACGCGCGCGAAGAGGGCCCCTACGCCGAGAACGAGCTCGGCCCGGTGCTCGCTCAGGATCCCGAGGTCACCCGCGCCGATCTCGCGATCGCGCTCGAGCCGAGCGACAACAAGCTCCAGCTCGGCTGCGGCGGCTCGCTGCACGCGACGGTCACCTTCGTCGGGCGCACGGCGCACAGCGCGCGCCCCTGGCAAGGCGAGAACGCGATCCACAAAGCCGCGAGCTTCCTCGCGCGGCTCGGCGCGGTCGAACCCGTGAGCGAGGTCGTCGACGGCCTCGAATGGAAGAGCGTCGTGAGCGCCACCATGGCGAGCGGCGGCCGCGCGCGGAACATCATTCCCGACCGCTTCGAGCTCAACCTGAACCACCGCTTCGGTCCCGGAACGTCGATCGAGCAGGCCCGAGCCAACATCGAGCGCCTCGTCGCGGGTGAAGCCGAGCTCACCTTCACGGACCTTTCGCCCTCGGCTCCGCCGAGTCGCGAGCACCCCCTGGTACGCGCCCTGGCCGAGAGCGGCGTGCTCGCGATCGAACCCAAGCAAGCGTGGACGGACGTCGCGCGCTTCCACGCATCCGGCGTGCCCGCCGCGAACTTCGGTCCCGGCACGCAGGCTCAAGCGCATCAGCGCAACGAGTGGACGCACCTCCCCGGTCTCGCCGTCGGGCAGGGCATCCTGCGGCGCTTCTTGGCGAAGGTCGGGGGGCTCGCGACGCTCGCGCTCGTGCTGTCGCTCGGCGCGGGAGCGAGCGGCTGCGAAAATCCGACGGGCGCCACGCAGCGCCGCTCCGAGGTCGTCGCCGACGCGATGCCGAGCTCCCGCACGTCGTTCGAGCGCGCGGAAGTGCGGCGCTGGCTCGCGGGCGTGCGGCGTGCCGTAGGCTCCGCGCGCGTGCTGATGCTCGACGTGCGCGAGCATCAGGTGACGGTGCAGTACGAGTCGAAAGCCCAGCCCGGCTCCGTGCTCGAGTCGGTGATCGAGGACGGCCACAGCTCCGAGCCCGCGCGCGCCGAGGTTCGCGGGAGCGGTGATCTCGGCGCCAACCTGTTCGCGCTCGCAGACGTTCAGCTCGACAAAATCCCCGAGGTCACGACCGCCGCGGCAACGCAGGTGGACGCGCAGGACGGCCGCATCACGCGCGTCCTCGTCCGGCGGCAGCTCCCCCACACGGACGCCGTACGGCTGCGTGTGTACGTGGAAAGCCCCCGCGTCAGCGGGTACGCCGATTTCGACGGCAGCGGAAACGCGGTCGTTTCCAACGGCTCCCACGCAGAGCTGTAAGCTCCCCGCCCGCTCTCGCGTTCCCAGCACAACCTGGAGGAACGCAGATGAGCACGTACAAGAGTTGGTCGATTCTATCGGTTGGGCTTTTGGCTATGGCTTGCGCCACGGCTGGAAAGCCCGACGCGCGGCACAGCGGCGACGAGGACAAGGCCGTACCCGAGGAATCGACGAACGAGCCCAACGCGTTCCCGGGCGAGGCGACGGCGCCGGAAGCCGACGCTGAAGCCGCTCCGGGCGGGGCTGACCTCGCCGAGAATGATAGTGCTCCACGTGACTTCAAGAGCGACGAAGCGAAGCCCGCGCCTCCCCCGGCGACAGCCGCACCGCGCGCACCGAGCGCCGCGGGCGCCGCCGCCGACAAGGCCGCGCCGCGCACCGAGGCGAGCCGCTCGGCATCCGCGAAGAAATCGGGGCGCGCTTTCGAGCCGGCTCCGGAGCGACCCGGCCTCGGTACGACCTGGGGCGAGACGATGTCGAGCCGCGTCTCGAACGCGCCGTTCGAGCGCGCGAGCCAGAATCCCTTCTCGCTCACGACCATCAATTACAACGACCAACCGGGCATCACCGCCATGCTGCGCGGCGCCTCGCGGGACGGCATCGCCCTGGCGGCGTTCCGCACGAACGCAGCGGCGACGGTGGGCAATCTGCTCAGCGTGCGTCTGGTCGACGCCGGTGGCGCGCCGCTCCCCACGTTCGCGAACGGCGGTCGCAATCTCGCTCAGGGCGAGGTCGGACAGCGCTACATGATCGAGATCGTGAACCAGAGCGCGAACCGGTTCGAAGCGGTCGTGACGGTGGACGGCCTGGACGTGATCGACGGCCGACCGGGCGCGCTCGCGAAGCGCGGCTACCTCGTGGCGCCCTTCGCGACGGTCGACATCGACGGCTTCCGCCAGAGCATGGACGAGGTCGCCGCGTTCCGCTTCGGTAGCGTCCGCGGCTCATATGCCGGACAAAAGGGCAACGACCGCAACGTGGGCGTCATCGGCGTCGCGTTCTTCGCGGAGCGCGGCGCGACCCAGCCCTGGACCGAGCGCGAGCTCGGCCGTCGCGAGAACGCGGATCCGTTTCCCGGTCGTTTCGCGGCCCCGCCCGTGGTCCGCTGAGCTTTCCGCTGGTCGAAGCGCGGCCCGGCGTTGCGACGGCGACGCCGGGCCGACCTCCATCACCAGCTCTGATGCACGTGCTCGCGAATGCGCCGGTCGTAAACGGCGCGTAGCTTCGCGAGGAGCTCCGGCGCGAGCGGCGCCAGCTCGGCCGCGCGCACGTTCTCTTCGACCTGCGAAGGGCGCTTGGCGCCGGGGATCGCGCAGGTGACGGCGTCGAAGCTCAGGATGAAAGCGAGCGCCAGCTCGGCGAGCGTGCGTCCCGGCGAAACGAGCGCACGAAGTTCCTCGACCGCGTCGAGCGCGAGGTCGTAGTCGATGCCGGAGAACGTCTCGCCACGATCGAACGCCTGGCCGTTGCGATTGAAGTTTCTGTGGTCGTCGGCCGCGAACGTCGTCGCCTTCGTCATCTTGCCGGCGAGCAGTCCGGAGGAGAGCGGCAAGCGCGCCAAAATCCCCACGTTTTTGGCCTTGGCCCGCGCGAAGAACAGCTCGGCAGGGCGCTGCCGAAACACGTTGAAGATGATCTGCACGCTGGCGACGCGGGGAAACTCCACGGCCTTGAGCGCCTCCTCGACCCGTTCGACGCTGACGCCGTAGTGACGGACCTTGCCGGCCATCACGAGGTCGTCGAGCACGCCGAAGACCTCCGGCCGGTAGTACACGTCGGTCGGCGGGCAGTGCAGCTGCACGAGATCGAGCGCCTCGACACCGAGGTTCTCCAGGCTCCGCTCGATCCAGGCCGTCAGGTTCTTCCGGTTGTACGCGTCGGCGTTGTGCGGGCTCGCCCGGCGACCGGCTTTGGTGGCGACGACGAACGGCTCCTTCCGCTCGCGACGGAGCTGGCCAATCAGCCGCTCGCTGCGCCCGTCACCGTACACGTCGGCCGTGTCGAAGAAATTGACGCCGAGGTCGAGGGCGCGGTGAAGCGCCGCGAGCGACTCCTTGTCGTCGACGCTGCCCCAGGCGTCCCCGAGCGCCCAGGCGCCCATCGAGATGGTGGAGACGACGAATCCCGTTTTTCCGAGCGTCCGAGTTTGCATGGTGGGCTCGCTTTTCGGCGCGAAACGTCGCATAGAATCGCGGCATCGCCAACTCTCGCCTCGCCGCCGCCTGCGCCGCGTTCGACGCGCTCAACGCCGCCGATCCGGAGCACGAGCTCGTCGGGGGCGTCGAGCGACCGCGGCTGCTCGTCCAGGCAGAGCGGCTCGCCCACTGGGTCGAGCGGCTCGAGCCCGCGGCGTCGGAGGCGTTGCGGCTCGCTGCGCACTGCCAGCACCTCGAGCGCTGGAAGATCCCGCGCAGCGATTATCCCGAAGGACGCGTGGGGTACCTCACCTGGCGCACCGAGCTCGGCCGCTTCCACGCGAAACGCGCGCGCGACGTGCTCGCCGAGCTCGGCTACGACGAGACGACGATGGCGGCCGTCGGGCACATCCTCACGAAGCAGAACCTGCGCTCGAACCTCGACTCGCAGACGATGGAGGACGCGCTCTGCCTCGTCTTCCTCGAATACGAGCTCGACGAGTTCATGAAGAAGTACCCCGACGAAGACAAAACCATCGCGATCCTCCAGAAGACCTGGAAGAAAATGAGCGCACGGGGACACGAAGCGGCGCTCGCGCTGCCGCTCGGTGCGCGAGCCAAGGCGCTCGTGGAGCGCGCGCTCGGCGGCTAATTCACGGCCCGCCCGAGATCGGCCAGCCGTCTTCGTCCCACGCCATTTCGGCCACGCGCAGGACGGGGTTCGCGTGGCTCGCGTTGAGCGCGTGGTACACGTTGTAAGCGCCCGTCTTGGTGAAGATCACGGCGTTGTGGCCGGGCGCCGTCCACGTCGCGTTGCCCGTGACGAGCTGGGTCCCGCCGCCCTGCAGCATCGCTTTGCCGTCTTTGTCGCTGTACGGACCGGCGAGCTTCGTCGAGCGTCCGACGCGCACGTTGTAGTCCCAGGGCGTGTCGCAGCACGCGCCGAACGACACGAACAGGTAGTAATACCCGCAACGTCGCACGATGAACGGAGCCTCGAGCGCGCCGCTGTTCTGCGGTCGATCGGCGAGCGCGGTGATGTCGGTGCCGTCGCGCGTGCCGTCGGACTTGAGCTTGACGAGCTTGATGCCGCTCCAGAAGCTGCCGAACGACATCCACGGCGTTCCGTCCTCGTCGAGGATCACGTTCGGATCGATGGCGTTGAAATCGTCCTTGGCTCCGCCCGCGTTCGAGCAGAGCACCGACCCGTGATCGGCGAACGACCCGCTGGCGAGCGCGGCGCGCGTGG